>CAZJOL010000168.1:0-6313 GCA_964547605.1 uncultured Bacteroidaceae bacterium
CAAGCGGCTCTGGCATTTTCCATGGTTTTCAGGATTTCTGACATGTTGTGTCCGCCCATTGTCAACACGGTCCAGCCGAATGCAGCCCATTTTGCAGCGAGATCTCCCAGCGAAACAACTTCGTCAACCGGGCCATCAATCTGCTTCCCATTGTAGTCAATGGTTGAAATCAGATTATCAACTTTTTTTGCGGCAGCGTACATGGCGGCCTCCCAGATTTGACCTTCCTGCAGCTCGCCATCACCATGGAGGGTATACACAAAAGTTTTTTCACCGGAAAGTTTTTTGCCAAGTGCACAACCGATGGCAGCTGAAAGACCTTGTCCAAGCGAGCCGGATGCAATGCGCACGCCGGGCAGATCTTCGGCCGGTGTTGGGTGACCCTGAAGGCGGGTTCCCAGCTTGCGGAATGTTGCTAGTTCACTGACCGGAAAATATCCGGAGCGGGCCAGAACGCTGTACCAGGCGGGACTGATGTGCCCGTTTGAAAGGAAAAATACATCTTCGTTTGTTCCCTGCATGGAGAATGATGCCGGGTTATGTTTCAGGACATTGCTGTACAATGCAACAAGAAAATCGGTGCAGCCCAGTGATCCGCCCGGATGGCCCGATTGAACGGCATGAACCATGCGGATGATGTCGCGGCGTACCTGCGATGAGAGTTTGTTCAGTTCTTCGACAGAAAGCATTTTTTTAGGTTCAAAGATAACTGAATATTCCATTCTGACAGAAAAAAAATGTCCACATGCTTTTGTGAATAACAACCGGAAGTTCCTTATAAAACACCCAGTTTAATACAATTATTTCATTATTTTTGCTGACAACAATCTTTTTGAACCAATGTTGCGAAGTCTATTAATTCAGGTTCTTATATTATTCGTGGTAGTTAAAGCGTTACCGCAATGTTACGAAAAGAATTTCCAGAGCGGAATTTCATATTTCAACCGAGGGTTATTCGAAGATGCGCGAAATTACTTTAATTCTTCACTTAAATGTGATTCTGTTCCCGACACTGTACATGTATTGCTTTGGATAAAAAAATGCGACAGCGCTATTGCAGTGACTCCGTATATAAATACAATAACAAACTGTCTTGATGGCTATGGAGCGCGGTTTGATTATCATGGTGAAATTCTGAACGGAAAGCCAAATGGTAAAGGGACTGCAGTTTTCAGTAATGGCTACAGAAAAAGGTACACCGGAGATTGTTTGAACGGAAGGTTAAATGGATACGGACGACTTGAGTGGAATAGCGGAATTGTATATGAAGGTCCCCTGAAAAATGACACTGCAACTGGCTTGGGAAAATTCATGTGGCCAAATGGCACCGTGTACGAAGGAATGGTTGTAAATGCATACTTACATGGAAAGGGAACTATTGTTTGGACCAAAGGGAAATGGGCGGGAGACAAGTACGAAGGCGACTTTGTTCATGGTATGCGTACCGGTTACGGCAAATATTTTTATTCCAGCGGAAATACGTACGAGGGATGTTTTTTATCCAACGCCGAAAATGGAAAAGGAACCATGACCTATAAAAACGGAGACCGGTACGAAGGGGATTTCGTCATGGATGTACGCGAAGGGAAGGGCATTCTTTATTTCAAAAGCGGAAATAAATATGTTGGTGATTTCAGAAACAATCTCTTTCATGGCCATGGCGCCTACTATTGGAAAAACGGGAATAAATACGAAGGTGAATTTAAGAACGGCCAAAAGCATGGCAGAGGTACATTGAAATATGCGCAGGGCAGGACCTATGTTGGGCATTGGAAACATAACAAACAACATGGTCGCGGAATATTGTACAATGAGGATGGTTCAATTGCAATCAAAGGACGATGGAAAAATGGTAAAACATTCAGCAAAAAGTTCGACAACAATTGTGTTCCGGAGTTGGAGGAGGAATCGGTTTTGCCCGGTTCTCAATAAATCAGTGTTTAAATAAAAATGATTTTGGGATTAGATTATTGTTGATCTTGGATTTCATGATCGTTTTAATTATATTTGCAAATAAAAAATTCTGCTTATGAAATATCTGATGGTTTGTCTGGGCAACATTTGCCGTACTCCCATTGCAGTTGGACTGCTTCGTAAAAAACTTGCCGCAATTGGCAGCAAATCCGAGGTTGATTCCTGTGGTTTCGAACCTTATCATATCGGTGATGAGGCTGATCCAAGAGCATTGAAAGTTATGACCGAAAAAGGAATTGACATTTCCGATCATCGCGCAAAACTTTTTCATCCGGATAATTTCAAAACTTTTGATTTGATTTTCGCGATGGATTCTTTTATCATGAATGATATAAAACGGATGGCAAAAAGCGATGAAGACCTGAAGAAAATCGATCTGCTTCTCAATGTGCAGTACCCCGGCATGAACTGCGAAGTTCCGGACCCGTATTACGGCGACACTGATGGCTTCCATAAAACTTTCGATATCATTGACAAGGCACTGGATGTGCTCATCGAGAAATATGAGAAATGATAAATTCCGTGTTTGCTGACAAAGCTGTTCTGGCGGCTGCGGCCAGGCGGGTCCAGAATTATATCCATCACACACCACTGATTTCATGCGCCACTATTGACAGAATCTGCGGCTGTGAAATAGTTTTTAAATGCGAGAATTTCCAGAAAGCCGGTGCATTCAAATCGCGTGGTGCTGCCAACGCTGTTTTTTGGTTGGTGGAAAACGGATTCAAGGGCAGTGTTGCAACGCATTCATCGGGCAATCATGCGCAGGCGCTCAGCCGCGTGGCTCTGCATGCAGGCATTGCCGCACATGTTGTCATGCCTGAAAATTCTCTGATGTCAAAAATAAACGCAACAGAAGAATACAAGGCGCAGATCACTTTTTGCAAACCGACCCTCGATGCCAGAGAAGCAACCTTGCATGAAGTGATGGCTGCAACCGGAGCAGTTGAAATTCACCCATATGACAATCCTGACATCATTGCAGGTCAGGCCACATGCGCAATGGAAATTCTGGATGAATACAAACCGGATTTTATGCTGGCACCGGTTGGCGGAGGCGGCTTGCTGAGCGGAACTGCACTTGCCGCAGCTCATTCCGGACATCCGGTAAAAGTGATTGGTGCTGAACCAGCCGGCGCTGCTGATGCTTTTGAATCATTCAGAACAAAGACATTCGTCCCCTCGGTGAACCCAAAAACCATTGCAGATGGCTTGCTCACTTCGCTTGGGAAACTCACCTTCCCGTTGATTCTGCAACATGTAAGCGATATCCTGCTGGCAGATGAAAATGAGATTACCGAAGCCATGCGCTTGCTATGGGAAAGAGCCAAGATCATGGCAGAACCTTCATCCGCTGTGCCTTTGGCTGTTGTAAAGGCCAATCCCGGTATTTTTAAAAACAAAAAAGTCTGCATCATTATTTCCGGCGGTAATGTCGATCTTGATCATTTACCATGGACGCATTAAAACAATTATATCTGATTCCAGTCGATCTCGGACATTCGCCCGAAGGTGGCATTTATGCGCCTTCACAGATGGTGGTCATTCACGGATTGAAACATTTTATTGCTGAAAACGCTTCGACGGCCCGAAAAATGCTGAAAAAATGCGGGTATCCGCATCCATTACCGGACGCTGAGATCATTGAATTCAACGAACACACACGTGCTTTTCCGGAAACCATGATGGACGTAAAAAAAATGCTTACTGAAAATCAGCTTATCGGTCTGATGTCCGAAGCCGGTATGCCATGTGTAGCTGATCCCGGACACGAAGTGGTGCGGCTTGCGCACGATATGGGCATTCAGGTAATACCGATGCACGGCCCGTCATCGATCATGCAGGCGCTGGTGGCATCGGGACTGCAGGGTCAGCAGTTTGTATTTCATGGATATCTGCCTGCCAAAACCGAAGCCCGCAAAGCCAGACTCAGAGAGCTTCAGCAGCGGGCACAAAAAGATCGTTACACGCATATTTTCATGGAAGCTCCTTATCGTTCCAATCAGATGCTGCAGGATATTCTGCAGTCATTTGGTGAGAATTTCAGCATTTGTGTTGCAGCCGAAATCGGAACTCCGGAGGAATTTATATGCACAAAAAAAACCGGGCAATGGAAAAAATCACTGCCCGATCTGCATAAAAAGCGTTGTATTTTCTGTGTCTCGGCTTAGTGCTGATGACCATGAGGTCCGTGCACATGACCATGGGCCAGTTCTTCCTCGCTTGCATCGCGTACTTCAAGAATTTTCCCGCTGAAATAAAGTGTTTTTCCAGCCAGTGGATGGTTGAAATCAATATTCACTTGTTCAAGTCCGATTTTTTTCACCATGCCATGGAATACATGTCCTTTGTCGTCCTGCAGCGGAATCATATTGCCGACTTTCAGAATTTCGGTATCTACCTTGCCGTCACGCATAAAAATGGTGATGGGCAGGTCGGCTATGTTTTCCTCTTCATATGTTCCATAGCCATCTTCGGGAAGTACCTGAAAACCGAACGAATCACCCATGCTGAGATTTGCAACATTGTTTTCGAATCCGGGAATCAGTTGTCCGTTTCCAAAGAGAAAAGTAAACGGACGTGATTCATCCACTGCTTCGATGATATTGCCGTTCAGGTCGTTTTCCGAAAGTTGATACAATAATGAAACAACTTTGTTTTTTTCAATTTTCATTTTATTTGTTTTGGTTTTTAATTATTCTTCTTCATCCGGTTCATCACTGCCTTCTCCGATTTTCTTGAGAAATTTATCTTTCCTTGAGGTCGATGAAATATAGAACCTATAAGCTTTTTCGCCATCTTTTGCCTTTAACTCACGTTCTTCATCCTTTGTGTTGATAATGATATCGTTCCATTCCTTTTTCGAAGAGAACACTGACATCAAATTATTGTAATAATCGAAGAAAAACCAGTCGGTACCGAGATCGAGATAGAATGTGAGATGGTCGCCGCTGCGTTTTTGCGAGAGTTCCATCTTTCCGTCAACATATTTGTTTATCTGCGTTTTGCCAACGGTCGAAATGCCGATTTTGCCCTGCGATACATAGCTCTTGGTTTTTTCGTTGTACTTCAGAGTCAGGTCCGAAAATGTAATGGTATGTTCAAGTTTCTCCGGAAGTTTTTTGAAGTATCCATACAAAATGAGCTCTGATTCAGCTTTTTCAGCATCTTCAGCTGACATGATTTCACCCAGATATTTGGTGTAGAGCTCGCTTCGTACATTGGTTGGTGCCAACTCGGGATTGGCAGCAAAAGTCTGTTCAAACATTTCTAGTGCAGCCGGAGCCAGGAAGAAATCGAGTTCTGAAATCGTATAAATCATGGTGCTGCTGTCGCGGTTGGAATGGTCGATGATGCCGTAATTATTCATTTTCATGCGGCCGAAATTATCACCGAATGAGAGCTTTCCTTCATTCCGTGACATGCATTTGAAAACAGACAGGCTCATATATTTTCCGGGCAATACGGGCTGAGCCAGCTTTTCCTTTGAGGATACACGATATTCATTGCTCGGATGGTCATAGGTCAGATAACCGCTCGATGTGGCCAGTTCTGGATCGCCGCCCAGAAATTTGCGTGAAAGGAAGGCCGGATAAACGCCGACTGAATCGCGGTTGAGATAGAGCCCGAGATATATTCTGTCACCTTTGGTATTTGTGATGGTTTCACCAACCGGAATATAAATCTCCATCGGATTGATTTCGGTCGTGAATTTCAACCATTGCAATCCCAGCGTATCGCACTGATGCTTGATTCTGGCGCCTCCGTCAAAGGTCAGGAATTCGGCCGAAGCAGTCAGATTCACATCTCCGTAATAATCAAAGTAGGGGCTTAGCGTGAATCCCAGAGAGTCACTTATGTAGCCATGTGCATAAGTCTGGATGGTGGAATCCACAGACACCTTATCAAGGAAAATCCGCTGCATTCCTTCCATTTCGTCAATGTAGTCGTAATACCCTTCGCCCAGATATGAATTTCTTCCATAAATGGAAACCTTTGCACTGCTGATGGTGTGGTATTTTGTGGTGTTGTTTGCCAGAATCTGTGCATTTTCAAGCGGAACCATTTCGGCTTTTTTCAGAATCGTAACATTGCCGTCGCCTGGAAAAATGGTGGCATCGGCAACCTTGATGAACATTACATCGCTGGCGTAGATGATTTTTTCACGCAGACTGTATTTGGCGCGCGACGAGCGGAATCTGAGCGAATCCTGCGCGGGATGCGTTGAAATGAATTCAGATCCGGCCAGATCAACATCGGCCAGCTGCTTTATATCCATTTTATCGAGACCGGGAACGTTCACGGCATTGTTCTGAAGATCAATCTCATCCTTGTCCAT
>CAZJOL010000169.1:0-4355 GCA_964547605.1 uncultured Bacteroidaceae bacterium
TCAATCCTAAGGCAGAGAGTAGTTTTCGAAACATATGGGTTGGTTTATTTTTTTTGAAAGCTTTAAATTTGAGCGGGTAAAGTTAAACAGTTTTACTTTTTTAAACTGATTTTTTTTCAGATTGTCGAAAAGAATTTTCAACCTCAGCAATATTTCGGTTCCAAAATGGCCGAATAAACAACTGCTTTCTTTAGGTCAAAATCAGATAAAAAAGGATTAGACAGATTTTTACTCCCGTTAATAACAATTTCATTTTCGGGCTTTCCTGCCAGAACTGTCTGAAGATTGTCTTCGGAAGTATAATCGTCGATGGAGGATGAATACGGAACGTATTCTTCAACAGAACGATACGTCGGAGCTGGGGTTTCAATACCCCCTGCTTCGACAGTCGATTCAATGGTTTCAACCGTGCCGGTATTTGTGTTTAATACTGTTGATGTTACCGGTGTGGTCTGGGGTGTGGAGTATTCTCCTGTGAACATTTCGATCAGCTTATTAATTTCATCTGCTGTCGAGGCAGGTTTGCTGGCCTGCTGGCTCTGCATCTGAGCATTTTTACGCAGCTGCTGAGCGGCTTCCTGCTGCTTTTTTGCAGATTTCTTCATTGCGGAAATTATAATCCAGGCAACAAAGAAAATAATCAGGCCTATAAATTGTTCCATGACGGAAATGTTGGTTGGTTAAAAAATTGCAGTCTAAAAGTATATCATCGTGAGTTATGCATTTGCCGTGAATCAGAATCCGGCAAAGAAAGAAAAGTTATCGGCTCAGAGCTTATTGATTATATCCATCACCATTTCCTTCTTTCTCCGGGAAATTGGAATTTCAGTTCCATCCTTCATGATGATGTACCCGCCGTCGTTACGGACAACCGTTTTGATATACTGAAGATTAATGAGATGCGATTTGTGCGGTCTGATGAAGTCCTTACCCGTAAGCTGCTCCTCTATTTCCTTCAGCGTTTTGGAAACAATGATTCTCTTACCACTGTTGAGATAGAAGTTCGTATAGCAATCATCGCTCTGGCACCTGATTATATCGGCTGTTTCAACCACATGCATGCCCTCAAACGTATGCAAAACAATTTTGCGCGGTTCGGGATTCAGGTTCTCGAGCAAGGTCTTATAACTGATGCTTCGGTCTGGTGCCGATATTTTTTCACGGTGCTTCTCCACCGCCTTTTTCAGATCATCCGGAACGATGGGTTTCAGAAGGTAATCCAGCGCACTGAATTTGATCGCCTTGATAGCATACTGGTCAAATGCCGTGGTGAATATTACATCAAAGTCAATTTCCGGCAACATTTCGAGCAACCGGAAACCACTCCCGTCGGGCATCTGAATATCAAGGAAAACCAGGTCGGGAGTAAATTGCTTGATGGTCGCCAGGCCTGATTCAACATCAACAGCTTCGGCAATAATCTGTACATCGGGAACATAACGTCCCAGAAGGGCTTTGAGCGTTATTCTCGAAGCGTCTTCGTCATCAACTATTATGGCTCGTATCATGGCTGTATAATTTTGTTCAAAAATACAAGAATTTTTCCATCAGGGCCGCTTACAGGTCAATAAACGGAATCACAAGCCGAACCCTGGTTCCGGTGGCATTTCCAGCATCATCCTTTAAGTCAGTAATCTCAACCGAGATTTTATTTTTCAATTGTTTATTCAGAATATCCAGTCGTTCCTTGGTAATTATGATTCCCTGCGACTTCTGAATGAGACCGCTCTTCTGCTTTATTTCCATTGCTTTTTCACGACCTATTCCATTGTCTTCGATCACACAGAGAATATAGTCCTCTTCTTCCCACATCTGCACCAGCAACCGGCAATCTCCTGTTTTTTTATTCATGAAACCATGCAGGATTGAATTCTCTATGTATGGCTGAATAATCATGGGCGGAATACCCATATACTCCGTGTCCATGCCTGATTCCACACGTATTTCGTACTGAAAGCGATTGTTGAAACGCATGTTCTCGAGATCGAGATAGTGCTTCAGTAGTGAGATTTCCTGCGACAATGGAATATAGGCTTCCCTGCTCGTTGTAAGTATAAGCCGCATCAGCTGGCTGAATTTTGCCAGATAGTTGATGGCATTTTCAGAATCGTTCGAAATGATGAAACTCTGAATTGAATTGAGTGAATTGAATATGAAATGCGGGTTCATCTGCAGGCGCAGTGCTTTCTGCTCCAGGTCGAACATTTCCTTTTCGATGTTCAGCATTTTTGTGGCAACTTCGTTCTGCTGCCTCACTTTTTTCACACGCCCCCTAATAAAAAGCCAGGTGATGAACAATGCCAATGCAATAAGCAACAAACGGAAATACCACGTTTTGTAAAACGGGGGCTTTACAATAATGACAAATGAAATTCCCTTTTCATTCCAGATTCCGTCGTTGTTGGTGCCTTTGACAATGAAACGGTAAGTACCGGGTTTTACATCGGTGTATTCCGCCTTGCGGCGCGTGGCATCGGTTCGGATCCAGTCCTTGTCATAGTTACTCAGGATATATGAATACTGATTCTTTGACGGATTGGTGTAATCAAGCGCTGCAAATGAAACTGAAAAGAAATTGTTGCTGGGACCCAGAATCACAGTGTCGCCATCCTCAATGTAAACACCATAAGGTTTGTTGAAAATACTGAATTCAGTTATTACCAGTTTTGGAATTTTTCTGTTTATTTTTATATCCTTCGGATTAAACAGATTGAAACCGTTCATGCCACCAACGACAATGCGGCCATCAGTAAGAATTTCAGCAGCACCGCCATTGAATTCATGACTCTGGATTCCGTCATTCACATCATAGTGGGCAACGGTGTTGTCTTTTGCATTAAACCTGATAAGCCCCGAATTCGATGTCAGCCACAAATAACCGGATCGATCCTCAACTATATCATATATCACATTGTCGGGAAACCCTTCCTTTTTGCCGTATTTGCTGAAAACGCCGGTTTTCCGGTCATATCTGTTCAGACCACCGCCGAATGTTCCAACCCAGATGTTTCCCCTGGAATCCTCAAATGATGACAGAATCCTGTCGTTTGAAATACTTACAGGATTGCCTTTGTCGTGGTGAAAAACGTAAATTTTTCCTGTTGCCGGGTCAAGCCTGTTAAGACCGTTAAAAGTTGATATCCACACAATGCCGGCTTTGTCAACCATAACATTGTAAATAATGTTGCTTGAAATATTGCCTTTGCTTTCATATCCGGGATACAACCAGTTCCTGCAACTGAAATTGGCCAGATCAATACAACTGACACCACCCGCACAGGCTATCCAAAGGTTGTTTTCCGAATCGGTAGTTATGTTCCAGACATCATTGCCTGCGATTCCACCCTGAACATCAGCTGTGAAAACTTTTTTCACTTTTCCGCCCTGATCAAGCAAATAGAGCCCCTTGCCGGAAGTACCTGCCCAGATTCCACCATCTGAAGCGATTTTAAGTGAAAGGACCGGAATATTTCCGAAATCATTTTCCGAAAAAACCGAAAACTGCTGGTCCGATATGTCAAATTCAACCAGCCCACCGTATGTACCAACCAGAAGGTTGCCATTCGTTAGTGCCTGAAAAGCCCAGATCAGATTATGATTATTAGTAAACTGATTGCCTGTGATTCTGAAATGCGGGAATTTATAGGCAAAATCCGAAAACATACTCAGTCCGTGCACAGTACCTATCCAGACTTCACCGCTTAATGAGCCGGCCAGACTCAGGATTCCATTGTTAACCAAGCCGTAGCGACTGTTGAAGTCGCTGTAAATATGCCTGAGCTTACACGATTTCTTATAGTAAATATATACTCCGTTGTCCGGAGTCGCAATCCAGATTCTGTCCCTGTTGTCATTCAGTAACCTGCTCACTGGTTGCGAAGTCAGCTCTTCGGGCAATCCGGTATCATCAAAACAATTACCGGAATACTCCTTAAGAGACTGTTTGTCGATAACATAAACCCCGCAATCGGTGCCGATCCACATCACTATACCAAATTCGGCAAAAGAAGTAATTACCGGTGTTTTATCCTCATTACATACATTCAAATCAATTCTTGAAATCTGCTTTGTAGTCAGATCCATCAAAGCTGCACCGTTGATTGTACCAATCCACAACCTGTTCCTGTCATCAATGTGAAGCGAAATGATATGATCACTGGGAATGGACGTTGATTTCTTCTTATGGGAATAATAACGAGTGAAGTTATCCTCTGCAATGTCATAGCTGCACAGACCTTTGTTGGTGCCAATCCACAGGAGTCCTGACTTGTCGAAAACCAGCGAAGTGATACTGTCAG
Source organism: uncultured Bacteroidaceae bacterium (assembly GCA_964547605.1). Lineage (GTDB taxonomy): Bacteria > Bacteroidota > Bacteroidia > Bacteroidales > DTU049 > GWF2-43-63. The sequence goes on from CAZJOL010000169.1 coordinate 4,299, forward strand.
CCGGAGGGCTGTTTGAATTATAAAAGCTATAATAAAATGTCCGGAAGGTATCGGTTT
>CAZJOL010000169.1:4455-6294 GCA_964547605.1 uncultured Bacteroidaceae bacterium
GGAGGGCTGTTTGAATTATAAAAGCTATAATAAAATGTCCGGAAGGTATCGGTTTTGAATCTGTATAGATTAAGTCCTTTATCGGTGCCTACCCAAAGGTTTCCGTTGCTGTCTTCAGCCAGTGCATTGATGGTTTCGTTGCTTATTTTACCTGATGGAGCTGAGTAATCGGGCCTGTAAATCTGAAATTTATATCCGTCGAAACGGTTTAACCCATCCCAGGCTCCAATCCACACAAAGCCGCGGGAATCCTGCATGATGCATTGAACGGTGTTTTGCGACAATCCTTTTCTGTAACTGTAAATTTCTGAAGAGTAACTATCAAAGTTCATTTCGCCGGCACTTTGTGCGGCTGCGCTGCAGATCATCAATAAAGAAGCTGCAAAAATCAGGTATTTCCGAAAATGAATCAATGGTTGGTTTTATTCCACACAAAAGTATAAGATATTTTCATTTATGGGTATTCTGGTCAGAAAATGGTTGGTTTGAATCAGTCTGATAAATTCCACATTCATCATTTTGCAGAAATAATTGCATCAATCATTTGGTTTTTGATACTTTGTATATTATCTTCGCTAAACTAAATTCGCCCTCCTGTCGAGTTTCGGATTGATTTTGCCGAATAAAATCAGATATTTGCAAAATAAATTTCTTCCCGGGGTAACTAAACTCAAAATCATTGTCAGATATGTTTACTGCCGAATCGATTCAAAAAATGCTGGATTCAATATACGATGGCATAATGGTGCTCGATGTTGATTCAGGCAGATATGTTTATGCCAATCAATGTGCCTGCGACCTGTATGCCTGCCCCAGGGAAAAGGTTAAGGATCTGAATCCGGCCGATTTGAGCGTTTTCCGTTCTGCTGCTGATGAGGCAGCCATTCTGAAACACAACGAAATTGCCCGTAAAGAGGGGAAATGTGTATTTGAATGGCTTGCAAAAAGACTGGATGGGACAACATTCTGGGCCGATGTAGCACTCTCCTATGCCGAAATCGGTGGCCGATATTATTTTATTGCCGTTGTCAGAGATATAACAACAAAAAAATCCATTGAGGCTGAACGAAATCTCACCTCGGCGCAATTCAGGGCCATATTGGATTCATCGCCCGATGCTCTGGCCATCATCGATGCCAATGGTTGTTTTCTGGATGGCAACAAGGCATTTCTGACCAGGTGGAATAAGAAACCGGAGGAACTCATTGGCCATTCAGCACTGGAAATCCTACCTGAAAACATTTTTAAATCACGCCTGAAAAAAATCAGGGAAGCCATTCAGTCGAAATTGCCGGTAAGCTTCACCGACACTTACGATAACAAGTGGTTTGAAATTTATATATCTCCCGTGCTTGAACCCGATGGCAGTGTGAAGAGCGTTGCCATGACCTCAAAAAACATTACTGAAAGCAAATCTGCCAACGATAAACTGAAAATGGAACACGATCATCTGGTCGATGTGCTGGAGTCGATGTCGGATGCTTTTGTATCGCTTGATTTCAACTGGTGCTATACCTATTTGAATAAAAGAGCGGGCGAAATTTTCGGAAGAGATCCAATTAGTCTTTTTGGTAAACATATCTGGACGGAATTTCCGGAAGGCGTTGGACAACCTTTTCATCTGAATTATGAAAAAGTGATGAAGGATCGGATTCCAATCAGCATGGAAGAGTACTATCCGCCATACGACAGGTGGTTTGAAAATCATATCTATCCTACCGAAAACGGCATTTCGATTTTCTTTCACGATGTGACTGAAACGAAAAAAAATGCAAAAAAAATTCAGGAGTCTGAATTGCGCTACAGAGCTATTTTCGAAAATACCGGTACAGCTGCTGT
>CAZJOL010000170.1:0-6123 GCA_964547605.1 uncultured Bacteroidaceae bacterium
ATGAACACAACTACGCTCATTGCGGCCAGTGCGAACAGCTTCCCTGCAAAACCTATTTCGATATGCGCGATCCGTCATACACGGAAGAACAGCATCTGGAGGGAATTACGAAAAGAGTGGAAGTGCTGAAAAAGCTTTCCTGAGTTTAGGGTTCAATATTTCTGTCAAGGAAAACAACCCCATTCAGATGATCAATTTCGTGCTGAAAAATATGCGCGGTGTATTCGTGCGAAATATGCTCCGTGCAGTGTGTTCCATCGGGTTTATCATATTCAATGTCAACCCAGATGGCTCTCCACGAAGACCCTGAAACACCAGGGATGCTCAGGCAGCCATCAGATCTGAGTTTCAGCGTATCAGAATATGCAGAGATGTATGAATTTATATAGCATTCAAATGGTGAACCCGATTTATCGTAGCGTTTCACCCAGATGATTCTTTTGCTCACACCCACCTGCGGGGCAGCAATGCCGACACCCGGATTGGAAGGATTGGTCACGGTCTTGTACATACGGTCCTTCAGGAGTTTCAGATAAAACGATCCGAAATCATTGACATTGCCGCTGTTTTTACGCAGAATGAGCGAATCGTCGTAGTTGAAATAATTCAAAACCCGCATACGGTCATTGCTGGTTCCAGACGATATCAATTCTATTTCCTCATAGGAAAAATCGGCAGGATGATCCCCGTGATCGTAGCACGAAACCAGTATGGCACTGGTGATTAAGAGCGCAGAAAGCAGAGCAAAAACTTTCATACTATTTCGTTTAAAAAAAACCGTTCTGACGCAAAAGTAGCAAAAATTCGTTGAAAATCATTGCAGTAGCACCCCAGATGATGTGGTTCTGTGATTTGAAACATGGTGCGATGCCTGTTTTATGTCCTGACCTATACTGAATTTCGCCTTTTGCGTCAGGTTGGTTGAACCATGACAGATCCTCGTCAAATACTTTTGTAACCTCGTACATATCTGGAATATATACTGGCCTTTCTGTAACAAATCCAACAAATGGATGAATCAGATATCCGGAAGGCGGCACAAACAGATCAGATAAACGACCCAAATAATTAACCGGCTGATTTATACCGGTTTCTTCCATTGTTTCCCTCACAGCAGTCTGCCAGAAATCGGTATCTTCGGGCTCGGCTCTGCCACCTGGAAAAGCAATTTGTCCGCTGTGAACCCCGTCGTATTCAGCCCTTTTGATGAAAACAATGCGTGTTGAATTCTCATCGATGAACAATAGAAGAAGAACCGCGCTGTGAATATAGGAGTCTCCTTTCGAAAACATCGACAGGGAGCGGCCTTCAGGCATCATTCCGGCATGCGCGGTACTGCCGGGCAATTCAGAATTTTGAAGAATTTTAGCAATTAAATCCATATAAAACATGCCTAAAAGTAAAATATTTTTTGTCACATCCGGAAATTTGTATACTTTTGCGACGAAAACCAATTTTCAATTATTAACCAAAACCAAAAAACAATGAAAAAGATTTTCAGCGTTCTCGCAGCAGCAGTTATTGCTTTCGCATTCACAAGTTGTGGTGGTGGTGCCGACACTCCTGAAAAAGTTGCCGAAAAATTCCTCCAGCACATTGCTAAAAGCGAATTCAAAGATGCAAAAGAACTTGCTACCGGCGATGCAGTAAAAACAATCGAAACTCTCGAAAGCTTTGCTTCAATGAGCGAAATGGGCGGCGAAAAACCCGAAGCTAAAGAAGTAAAAATCGAAAACATGAAATGCGACACCAAAGAAGATGCAGCTGCTTGTACCTACACACAGGACGGTAAAGAAGGCAACATCGACCTGAAAAAAGTTGACGGCGCATGGAAAGTTTCAAGCTTCCCGAAAGAAACCACCGGTGGCGAAGATATGGAAACCGAAGGTGAAGATATGGAAAGCGACAGCACAGCTACTGATGATGTAACTGAAGAAGTTGCTGAATAAGTTTTAGCTTATCTTACATATAGCAGCAATGAAGAAGGGACTTCTAACAATCCTGATATTCATTGCTGCTTTTGTTTTGTTTCTGTCAACCTACGATTTACGGAGCGAACAAAAGCAGCAATATGAATCCTACGACCTGACACCTGACGAATACGCGATGTTGAAAGACGGGGATTTGATTTTACGTCATGGCTATGGACTCGTCAGCGATGCTATTGCCAATTCAATGAACGAAGAAAATCATGTTTCGCATGTGGCCGTACTTGTGAAAAGCGATACCGCCAAAAACGGTTTCCGCATCGTTCATTGTGTTTCTCAATCACTGTCGCCCTGGGATGGAGTCCAGGAGCAGACTTTCCCGCGTTTCATTCGCGACAGCCAGCGCAATTCCATCATGGTGGTGCGTTTTAAAGGTGCCAACGACTCCACAAGGCACAAAATCAGCGAGAAAGCACTCGATTATCTCAATCAGCGAATCGCATTTGATCATGCTTTCGATATTGCAGACTCATCAACATTTTATTGTTCTGAGTTGCCTTATATGATTTTCAAAAACGAATTCGGTACCGATATTTTCAAGGACAAAATGAATGAGCAGCAGGATCACATGAAATTTTCCAATTTCTGGAATCCTGACAATTTCGAAGTCATTATTAATCACAATACCAAGCGGTGATTATTAAATGAAAAAATCACATCGTCTTTATACTCATTCAGTTCGATTTGTAATGCTTATTGCAGCAATATTCATCAGCTTACTACTGATGATGCAAGGTTGCAAATCAAAGGAAATGCAAGCCCGATACGGCGTTCAGAAAACAACTTATTAAAATTAAATAGTTGTTTCTAATAATGCAACTTGCAGTTGACTGTGGCATCATTCACTGTATAGCAGGTTGTATCGCAATCCGTGTTGGTGATCACTTCGATTTTATCACCATCGACCACGGTGATTTCACCGCTTTCGGTCTTATATCTAACGGCAACTGAATAATAGATTCCGGGCTCATAAACATAATTCTGCCGCTCTGAATATAATGTGTCTTCACGGATCAGTTCTCCGTCATCGTAATGCCCGGCATATATGCGGATTGGAACTGAAGAATTCATTGAATTAAGGGACACTTTCACTGTTAGTGTTCCGGTTTCCGGATATATGGAAACACAATCCTGCATATCGCAATCATCGTAATTGTCATCGGCGCATGATGCAGAGAAAGCTATCAGCAACAACAAAGCAATATATCTGAGCTGTTTCATATATTCTATTTTTTAAAAGGGATGACCCATCCTCCGCTCAGAGAAAAATAAAAAGCCGGAAGGGAATTGTTGAAATCGAAATATCTTGCCCCAAGCGAGACATTCCAGTGATGTCCGTACCAGACGGCATCGATTGCCGGAGAGATGGTCCAGCCACGCCAGGGCCGGGTAGACATGCCATCGAAATAGGCCCAACTGTACGTTTCCTGAATGCCCGGTTCCAGCTGCAATCCGGAATATCGATGCTGAAAAAACCGGATGGCCTTGTACTGTCCGAAATATACAAAACCCCGCTTTTCCTGCAATTGCAGCAGCTCGCCGGTTGGCTCAAAATCAAACAAAACCCTTTTCTTCCACAGGCGGGTAGCCACGCCCAGCTCAAATCCGATTTTCGATTTCATTTCCATGGTCCCCAGACTAAAGCCCGTAAAATGATCACGGAAATTGATAAACAGTTCCGGTTTGAACAGAATCCCCTGGAATACCGGCCGCCAGCTGAGCGGAATGCTGTCGTTGCGGAATGCAAGAACCATTTCACGGTGATCGAGGCGGATCACATCATCGCGCAAACGCGACATATCGTACTGCTTGCGGACATCAGCGTTTTGCAACAATAATGAAACGGTGGCATCACAACCTTTATTAATGGCCTGAGAAATCAACTCCCCGGCATTAAGGGAAGAACAGCCCGGATTGAGTGAGGCTCCGGATTGCAATAATATCCGGGTGCAGACAGTATCATTGTATAAAACAGCCAGAGCCAGCGGTGACTTTCCCGCCCTGTCACAAACATCGGGTTCTGCTCCTTTGTCAATCAAAAGCTGAAGTATCAGGGGATTTCCATTATGTACCGACAAATGGCAAACAGTTGAGGAGTCATTTGCTCTCATCCGGATGTCGGTGCCGAAATACAAACACAGATGGGTGAAGATGAAATGCCCTCTGGAAACGGCCACCATCATTGGGGTATAGCCATCATTGTTTTTTGCGTGCAATGCTGCGCCATTGACTATCAGAAACTCTCCGATGCTGTCGGCTCCGATTTCGGCAGCCACGTGCAGGGGTGTGCGTCCTTTGTTGTCCGGCAGATTCATGGCGGCCCCGCCGGAAACAAGCAACCGCACAATGGACAGGTTGTTTCCTCCGCAGGCGTAATGTAATGCCGTCGCTCCGTCAAGCAAAGTGTAATTCAGGTCGGCCTTATTAAGCATCGCTCTGCGTACCTTTTCGGTATTGCCTGCCCAGGCACCATCGAGCAGCGAATCATTGTAATTCTGAGCTGTAAGATTGCCGGAAAACAGCATCAGCAATGATAAAAGAGCTGCAAAAGTCTGACAAAGAGTAACGTTTTTAAATTTCATCCGTAAAAAGTGGCAGAGTAGTTGTGTTTTATTGTTCCAAAAATAATAAAATCCCCCCAACCATGAGAACAATTTTTGTAATTATTTTTTTAAGCGCAGGCCTGTTTTCAATAGCGCAAATCAACCCTACCAAAGACACAAACAAGTATGCTGATCCCCAGAACATGGACGTGGTTTATACAGCTGAAGCCAAATGTACCATTGGTGAAGATATGATGTATAAAACCATTTATGCGGGAATCAAATACAGTGATGAAGCTAAAAAAGCCAATATCAAAGATGAAGTTCTGATAAGTTTTGATGTCAATTTCGACAACAAGCTGCAGGATTTCACCATTGTGCATGGGGTTGGTTACGGTATTGACGAACAGATTATCGCTGTCATCAAAACACTGACATTTGAAGCTGCGGTCATGAACGGAATCAAGGTGCGTCAGAATGTAATGCTGACCATTCCGATCAGGACCTATCCTGAGATGTAGCGCTGCGCAGCAGGGCTACTTTCTGAAGCTCATCGTGCAATTGTCGTGTTCCGGCTCCCGAATCAATTTTCGGGAGTATTTCCTTTGTTTTTACCACACTTCCAAAAATGCCCTGCAGGGACGGAATCCAGTCGAACAGAACAGGCGCCAAAGGTGCTGAAGGGCCAATGATATACAAACGCGAAGTGGTCTTGAGTTTCTGCGACATCCTGTCTATGCTGCCATTCGAAAATGCTGTTCCTGTACAGATCAATACATCCGCATCGCGGAGATATTCATCCATTTCATCCAGAGGCATCAATTCAGACGCTTCTTTTTTCAGATCGAATACATTGCAGGACAAACCGGCATCAGTCAATTTATCATAGATCGGGCGAATGAAACCTGCCATGACAATTTTCTCTTTTGCTGAGAATCCGGCCGAATTGATAAAAACGTCATCAGTCAGATCAGAACGCAATTGGTTCATTCGGGCGTTGATGCGGCATTGCATGATTACTCTTTTGAAATAATCCTTTGCCTCGGCCGAATCATCAGGGAAATCGGGTGATGCGGCAATTCCAATGCCGCCTTCGCTTTCTTCGATGGCCGAAAAAATTTCGCCGCGATGAAGCTGAAATGGCGGAAATGACTTCTGCTCATTCAACAGACTGAACAAATTTTCGAGAATCATTCTTTTACGTTTATTGTTTTGATCCCAATTGCCGTTTGATTTTATCGAGGTCGCGCTTCATTTCAGCAACGGTGCTCTGCAGTTCGTTGCGCGGCAAAACAGGTTCCGGCAGCTCGGGACTGATGTAATGCACAAATTTCCATACTTCCTTTATTTCGGCAACATTCAGTTCATAGGGCTGATACATGGGATTGAGGGAATACATAATCAACTTGCCTTCGGTTTTGATGCGGTTTTCGACAACTTTGAAAACGATCCCGTCATCGAGAGTCAGAACAATGTAGGCCTGCCGGTCGCGGATCAGGTTCCAGTTCTGAATGAATTCGCCGGTTACGAAAGCTTTATCAGGAATGGGCAGCATACTGTCGCCACTGATCTGAAAAGTGCGGTATTTTTTG
>CAZJOL010000171.1:0-6098 GCA_964547605.1 uncultured Bacteroidaceae bacterium
ATTTATCACAGCTTGTCACGTTTTACGTGATTTCAAGTGATGCCCTTTAGGGCTCCGGGGACGAGGAAGTAGGCGTTATGAGTTATGAGTTATGATTTGTGGAAAATCTGTAACGATCTGTAACGATTGTAACGACTGTAACGCGTAACGAAAGTCTTACTTTACCTTTACCTTGACCTTGACCTTGTCCTCGTTCTTGACCTTGTCCTTGACCGCTTCGTCATCTGTAAGAACTTTATAACTTTACAACTTTATCAACTATTCGACAGGACCTGAATGGAGACCACAGCTCAAATATATACTGCGCCGTTCCAGGGCATAACCGGACAGGTTTTCCGTACATGCTACGCGAAACATTTCAGCGGCGTTGATAAGTTGTTTACACCGTATTTTGCGAGCATAAACAATGAAAAGCGGCTTCCGGAGCGGAAACTGATGGAGCTGTCTCATTTGAAGGAAAACGGGATTCAGGTCATTCCTCAGATACTGAGCAAGGATGCGGACGAAATCATTCGCTTTGCAAAACTGATTGAACAGTTGGGATTCACCGAACTGAACTGGAACCTGGGCTGTCCGTATCCGCAGGTTGCCAACAAGAAACGCGGCTCCGGAATGCTACCCTACCCGTCTCTGGTGGCTGAAATAATGGAAAATGTCTTTGCTGAAATCAAAATAAATTTCTCGATAAAATGTCGCACCGGATATTTCTCACCTGATGAAATCGATGAGCTGGTGCCGGTTTTCAATCGTTTTCCATTATCTGAACTCATCATTCATCCGCGCATCGGAAAACAATTGTATTCGGGAACGGCTGATCCGGAAAAATTTGCACATATCGAAAATCAGCTCCGGATGCCGGTTGTGTACAATGGAGACATTTTTACGAAGGAAGATTTTACAGGGTTGCAACAAAAATTTCCATCGGTAACTCACTGGATGATTGGTCGCGGCATATTGTCGGATCCCTTTCTGCCGGCCAGAATCAAAGGACTGGCATTACCTGCTGATGAAAAAAAACAACTGCGTAAATTTATTGAAAACCTGTATCTCGAATACCGGCGTAGTACCAACGATTCACTCGCCACCATTGGTTTTATGAAAGAATACTGGCGCTACCTGAGTGAGTCTTTCGAAAACCCGCACAAGGTTCTGAAGAAAATCAAAAAGACACGAAGCTTCGATGAATACGAAGAAGTTGTAGCTGGCTTTTTCTCAAATGAATGCTGATCAAAACAAAAACCCAGTCCCAAGATACAAACCTTTGTCTCCGTCATTCGATTTCAGACTGAAGCCATAATCAACCGACAAAATGAAATTGTCGTTCATGACAAAATGCACGCCTGCACCAACTCCATGGTGCCAGGTGTCGTTGCTGTTATACAAGGCCAGCAGCGGATATCCGGTGTGAACCTGATTGATGGAATATGAGACCGGATCGGTTACCATTCCAAAATCGTAGAACGGGCTCAGCTTTATTTCGAGATTCTGATTGATGGCCCTGAACCGTGCTGCACTCCACCGAAGTTCAATGTTTCCGTAAAAAAATCCGTCGGCCCAGATGCGGTTGCGCAGCACTCCGCGCAATGTTTTGGCGCCGCCCAGGCCTTCGGCAATGGTGTTGTTGCAAAACGACTGCGAAACGTACGACATATAATAAAACGGTGCCTGATTGCCCAAGGCATCCTGCCATGCCAGACGCGAAGCCAGTGTCAGCTTTTTGCCATACAGAGGCAGATAATTGCGCAGCATGACCGATGCTTTTACAAAGGGCGTTTCAACCCACGGAAGCTTTGGGCTGACCGCAATAAGACCTTCGAGCCAGAAACCCTTTGAAGGATTGAACTGGATATCGCGTGTGTCGTAAACCAGACCAGCCCTGAGCGCTGTAACATTTCCGCCGTCGGCCTCGGTTGAGTCAATCACTCCGGTTTCGCGGTAATAATCAAACAGCGTGATGGTATCGGGCAGCATGTCTTCCGCATCTTTGCCTTTGTTCAGCTTGTCAATGTCTACGGTTTTCTGCTTATATCCATAATGATGTATTCCGCCAAAAACAACCCACTTGTCATTCAGCTGTTCGTGCCAGTCGCCTGTGATGCGAAGTATATTGCGGTCGAACTTGTAGTACATGCGGCTGATGTACTGGTCGGTGCCTTCATTCTCATACTCGCTGAAATAAGATGATGCTGAACCGTTGAATCCGTAAAAATCGGTTGCCTGTTCATGAATGATGCTAAAATCAGCCACAATCCTGTGTTTGCCGCCCTTCAGGAGTTTGCCGCTGTCGAAAAACAACTGGCTGCTGATGGCGCCTTTGGTGGTGCGGTCGAATTCGTAGCTGAAATTATAAATGTAATCGGGATACAATTTCCCATCGCCAAACTGATAGGCAGTAACAATGGCTCCGTATTTCAACCCGAGGTCAGAGTCATATGCAACTACAGGCAAAAAGGCCCATCGCATACCGGTTATGGTATCCTTCTTTGATTTTTGAATGCTGTCGGTCTGCGCCTGACACAATGATATTATTGAAATGAAAAAAAATAAAAATACTGCTTTCATTCCTAATCTGTCTTAAGTGATTAAACAATTGTCAAGGGAAATCTCATGGAAAAATACGCAGTTCAACAAACTCATGCCTGCATTATTTAAAGCAACAAACATTGTCGATTAATACTTCAAAAAATGCTTCCGTCACATGACCGTTTTGAGTGCGGATAACCAATTGTTAACCCCTTTTGACACCTGCAAATGTATTAAGAAAACAACTATGAATTGACAAAGGGCTCTTTTGTGCTATCTTAGCTAAAAAATTATTTCTATGAAACGAATTCTCCTTCTCAGCCTGATTTTCAGCGCCTTGTCATTCTTTTCTGCAAAAGCACAGAACAATGTCGGTATCGGAACCACCAGCCCGGCCGCATCTGCCCTGCTCGATCTGACAGCAACCGACAAAGGTTTGCTGATTCCAAGAGTTACGCTTGTTGCAGCAGCCAATGGTACAACACCTGTTGCTGCTCCGGCCACAGGACTTCTGGTTTTCAATACAGGAGGAGCCATGACATCCGGCTTTTATTACTGGGACGGATCACAGTGGGTGCAGGTGGGTGCAGCCAGCGCTCCAACCTGCGTAACACTCGACGGTGCCTACGACTGCGGTGGAAGCGGTGCAGGAAGAAGTGTAACGGTAGATGCAGGCCGTATAGAATTCACCATCCCTTCAGGTGCAACAAACAATGAAGGATTATATATCGTTAGTAATAAAGGAACTTCGGGCGTCCCGACTGCCTGTAGCTGGCTTGTTCAGAATCAGTGGGGCGTTGGGTTACAGGTGGATAACAATCTGGGCGCCAATGAATACAGCGCTGTGCAGGGAACAACCTATACCAGTCAGTCATCAACAACCTATTTCCCTGCCGGTATTGCCGGATATGCTTCAGGAACAGGAAAAGCGGTTGGTGTCTGGGCACAATACGATGGATCAAACACCGGTGGCGCCGGCCTTTATGCAAAATCGAGCGGTAATAATTTTGGTGCCCGCATGGTAGGTGATGTTTATCCGGGTGCTTATATTCAGACGAATTCTGCTTCATCACAGGCATTTCAGGCCGCATCTGCTTCGGCATCATTTACAAATCCCTGCGGTCTGCTGGTGGGTTCGGTGCAGTTTGATATCAGCAGCAATGCAACATGTCAGTCTGTGATTTTCAATAACCTTGCAGGTGAGCCAACTTTGGCTCCCGAAGTTGCTGACTACGGCATGGTCGGTACAGCAGGTATGTATTGGTACCAGGGTTATGCCGAAGCTTGGAATGCATTATCTAGGCCTGAATTAAAAAGAAATATTACTCAGATTGATGAGAATATCAGTGCATTGATAATGAACGATATTAAAAATATCAATCCGGTATTTTATAAATTCAATGACGAAAAAGACCAGTTGCATCAGGGATCTGAAAACAAAACCAGATATAATATGCATCTTGGTCTTCTGATAACGAATGCTCCGGATTATATTCAGGACAATACTTTCAATGCTATTGACATTTATGCTCTCAGCACACTTTCACTGATGGGAACGAAAATTAATACTGAGCAGATTGAACAAGTGACAAATAATGTAAATACATTGTCGAAAAATGCAAGCATCAGCGATTTCGGATTTCAGTCAAGCGGAGAAAGCAAAGAAATCAGAGTTGACTATTCAACCGATTTTTGCAATCAATTGCCTGCCGGTTATATTCCTGTAGTAAATATCACACCTGCAAGTCCTGACGCTGAATACTATATCAAATCGCAGGACAGCAAAGGGTTTGTTGTTGTGAGCAACAAAACCCGCTTTGACTTTAACTGGATTGCCATGGCCAAAATTAAAATCAATGAAATAGAACAACCGGATGCTTCAAATGTCAACGATATTGATGCTGAATTTATGTCACAGATCAGAGTATCTCAGGACAAAAAGGCACAAATGAAATCATGGGGTCTCAAACCGCAGCAACAGCCAATGCAGCTGCTTGGACCTACCGATACAAAAGAAACAAATACGCGCAATTAGTATCAGCAAATATTTTTCGAAATGAAAAAACGGATTTTATTTCTGATGGCTATGGTTCCGCTGCTGGCGCAGGCACAGCTGTTCTATAACAATGGCGCCACGGTTCATATGAACTCCGGCGCGCTTGTTCAGGTGAACGGCAGTGCACAGAATCAGACCGGGACCATCAATGTTGCAACAGCTTCGGCTGCCAATCTCTACATAACCGGTAGTCTCACCAACAACGCTACCATCAACAGTTATGGCAATATTCATCTCAATGGCGACTGGATCAACAACAGTGTTTTCAACTGTTTCACCGGTCTTGTATCGCTCGAAGGAGCAGCGCAAAACCTCTCCGGAAGCGTTTCTACAACGTTTTTCAATCTGACGCTTCTGGGTACCGGAATAAAGACTCAGACCATAAACCAGAATACAACCGGGGTTCTGAATCTGAACGACCGCGAACTGGCTACCAATATTTACACGATGTTTGTTACCAATGCCGCTACCAATGCCATTCAGCGCACAACCGGTTTTGTAAGCAGCAACAACGGAGGATTGCTTTCGCGCAATACAGCACAGTCTGCGGCATACCTGTTTCCTGTGGGATCGAGCGTTGGTACAACCCGCTACCGGCCGCTTGAACTGACTCCAGCTTCAGCTACAGCCAATACCTATGTTGTCCGCATGGCCAATCTGGATGCGACTTCGGAAGGTTACGACCGCTCGCTGAAAGAAGCTGCCATCTGCCTTGTCAATCCTTTGTTCTATCACCAGATCAATCGCACTGCGGGTTCCGATGCGGTGAACATGAATGTCTATTTTGATGATGCTGCCGACGGCACCTGGGAAAATCTTGGAAACTGGCATACAGCGCCAACTACAGAATGGTACAACATGGCCGGATCGTCCATTGTTACCGGTTCACCGCTCAGCCACGCAACCATCAGCGGATGGAATAATTTCAGCCAGCTGCCATATGGCCTCACACGCGGCGCACCTGTGATCAACCTGGGCAACGATACCACCATTTGCAGCAACAGCAGTGTTACACTCGATGCGGGATCCGGCTTTACATCCTATGCCTGGAGTACAGGCAGCAGCAGCCAGACTATATCTGTCAATACTGGAAATTCTTACAGTGTGACTGTTACGGCAGGCACCTGCACCGTATCCGATGCCATCAACATCAATGTCGTTGCAGTTCCGGTTATCAATCTGGGAGCCGATACCACCATTTGTCAGGGAGCATCGCTGGTGCTCGATGCAGGAACATCAGGCAACACTTATATCTGGTCGAATCTGGCTGTTTCACAAACCATTACCGTAAGTACAAGCGCCTTGTATTCGGTCACTGTCACCAACGGCGGCATTTGTCCGGCGACCGACAACATTCAGGTAACTGTTCAGCCATGGGCCGATGCCACCATCACTTCAGCACTTACCTACTGTTCAGGTGATGCAGTACTCAATCTCAGCGCCAACGACGCAGGCGGCGTCTGGAGCGGAAACGGAATAACAAATGCGTCGAACGGGACATTCAATCCTGGCGTTGCCG
>CAZJOL010000172.1:0-6096 GCA_964547605.1 uncultured Bacteroidaceae bacterium
GGCACATTCTGCTGAAAGCTGATTAATCTTGTCCTTACAATTCAAAGGAGCTTCGCACACCTTGTCCCTGAGGTCGCATTGCGACCATAGGCTATTGACATTGAACTGCGTCGCAGTTCCTTCAAAGGATCTGCGCTGTTTTTTTGTGCCTACGGCATTATATTGTCTCAGCTCCTTCTCAGAGCTGATTGCTGATTATCCCGTGCCTTGCGGACGGGACTTCGCTGAAGGCTGAAAGCTACTCTTCCTCAACCTGGTCGCGCGTCTCCTGCATGCAACGTTTCACGTTGACGCGTGACCTTACTCCTTGATCACCGTTTTCAGATTCAGCAGATTCATTGCATTTGGCTCCAGACCTTTGATGCGGTTGCTCACAAAGCGGACGGCCATATCGTAATACAGCACTACAACCGGCGATTGCTCCATGAGAATGCGGTTCATTTTTGCATATAATTCCGCTCTGACACCTGCATCCGGTTCACTGACCGACTGCTCGTAAAGCCTGTCGAATTCAGCGTTTGAGAAGTGTGTATAGTTTGGACCGTTGGGCACTTCGTTTTTACTGTAAAAAAGACTCATGTAATTTTCGGCATCGGGATAATCGGCAATCCAGCTGGCGCGGAAGAATCCGCTCTTTGACTGCGACACCATTTCGCGCAGGGTAGCCGGCGGCACCACGTCGAGTTTGACTTTAATATTTATTTCGGCCAGTTGCTGCTGAATGTATTCGCACAGATCCTGATAAGTAGCTGTTGTTTGCAGCAGGATTTCCGGCAGTCCTTTTCCATCGGGGAATCCGGCCTCAGCAAGCAATTGCTTCGATTTTGCAGGATTATACTCAAAGCATAAAGCGCTGTCTTCGGCATAGCCGGCCAGCCCGGGTGGTATCATGCCATAAATGCCCGGATAGCCGATGTTGTTGCGCAGATACCGCATCATTTTCCGGCGGTCGAATCCATAGTTGATGGCGAGCCGCACCTTTTGTTCCTGCAGAGCAGAAATGGCTCCGCCACCGCTTTTCTGAACGGAAATGCCGAGATATTCGGTATTCAGATAAGGAATGCGCTTCATGTACATTTTGCTGTTGTGTTCCGGCTTGAGATTTCCGGCAGCATCGAGCAGGACGTCCTTGTAGTTTGGATCGAGCCCTGAAATCATGTCGTAGTTTCCCTGCATGAATTCCATGAAAGCCGTATGTTTTTCAACGATGAAAGTGACCACCACGCCATCGAGGTAGGGGAGCCGTTTACCGCTTTCGTCGGTTTCGAAGTAATCCGGATTTTTTAATAACACGAGTTTGAGTCCGTCCTTCCAGAATTTGAACAAAAACGGGCCGGTTCCCACCGGATGATGGCCGAAATCCTTACCATAAAATTCTACGGCTTCGCGCGGTACGACTGAGCAATACTGCATTGACATCAGACTGAGAAACGGTGCAAAGGGTTTGCTCAGCCGAATGGCAATAGTAGTATCATTTGATACTATAATATCCAGTTTCCCATCTGATTTACAGGCTACATTTCCAAGCACCCATTTGCCGGGCGATGCCGTTTTTTCATCAGCCAATCTTTGCAGACTGTAATCAACATCGGCGGCCGTCACTTTCCGTTTCTGATTTTTGAAAGCTTCGGAAGGATGAAAATAAACATCATCGCGGAGATGAAAAGTGTATTCAAGTCCATTGTCTGAAATTTCCCAGGCTTTTGCGATGCAGGGCTGCACGCGCAGTGAATCATCGAGCTGAACGAGTCCATTGAAAAGCTGGTTGACGCCCCAGATATTTGCCTGGTCGCGGGCGAATGCCGGATCGAGCGAGCGTATGCCAGCAGCTTCGTTGTATCGGAAAAGCCTTATATTTTCAGGCACTTCGTGTTTGCGTCCGCAGGAAAACAGCAGCAGAATGACGGCAAAAAGTATCAGTAGTTTTCTCATATCAGTATTCAACAATTTCGCACACACAGCGGAATCCGAGCCAGTCGCGCGGGCCGGCATAGGATACGGTTTTGGAGTAATTATCCGTTGTATCGGCATCGCGCCATGACATACCGACCGCTGTTTTTTCAGTCGTGGTCATTTCAGCTACATTGTGTGGGATGTAGACGAATTCAAGGTTTTTTTTCTGAGGAATCGCTTCAATGGTGGCACAGCGCTCGCCCGCATAAACAGCCAGGTTTGTGTACACATTGTCCTTGAATTTTTCCATGGCATATTCCCATTCTTCGATGGTAGGCATGCGATAACGGACTTTTGTATAGAATTTTGCACGTTGCTTTTCATTTTTACTTGACACCGAAAACAGCAGCATAACCATGTCGGTGCGCCACTCGCAGAATGCCTGTGCCTGAATGAAAGAAATATGCAGCACCGGATAATTGCGGAAATCAGGACTATTGTAATATTCATTCATATTCATCGCCCAGCTCAGTGGTGCATCAATCGGAGCTTTCATTTTGGCAGCCATCTGTTTGTCGGGGCCGCAGAGCCGCATGTAGCTCTGAAAATTATTCATGTCGATGCCATACGCCGGCATTTTTTTCATGCTGTCGCGGAGTTCCTTGTTATAGGCAATCTGCACAAAAGCTTCAAATTCCTTATAGTCGACATTTTTGACCGGAGCCACATCAATAAACAGACTATCGCGCAGCCACACAGTTCCGGGCGGATTGACCTTTGGCTTGAACGGCATCTTTTCCTTCACCGGAGCAAGCGGAGCGTTATTCAGCAAAATGAGAATCAGATATTTCAGAAAAACAATGTTCATGATTTCATTTGCTGATTTTTTTGGGTTTTAATCCTTTTATTAATGTGCAAATATAAATTTTTTGTTTCTTTGCTCCCGATAATCCTTAAACAAAAAAGATATGGCAAAAAGAACTATTGTAGCCATGCCCGGCGACGGAATTGGTCAGGTTGTATTGGAAGAATCAATCAGAGTGCTGAATGCAGCAGGCTTTGATGCAAATTATGTCACTGGTGACATTGGATGGGAATTCTGGTGTAAAGAAGGAAATCCGCTGCCCGACAGAACTATTAAGCTTCTTGAAGAACATAAGATTGGTCTTTTCGGCGCAATCACTTCAAAACCAAAAGACAAGGCAGCTGCTGAACTGGCTCCTGAACTGAAAGACAAAGGTCTGGTATATTACAGTCCCATTGTTACCATGCGTCAGAAATTCGGTCTCGACATTTGCATGCGCCCCTGTCAGACACTGAAAGGCAATCCGCTCAATTTCGTTCGTCGCAATGCTACGGGCGGTGTTGATGAGCCGATTGTTGACGCAATGATTTTCCGTCAGAATACCGAAGGTCTGTATGGCGGCATTGAGTGGACCAATCCTAACGATCAGGTGTATGAAGCATTGATGTCACATCCTCGTTTCAAACCGAATTTCGGATGGTGTCCACGCGAAGAGCTGGCTGTTTCAACACGTATTGTCACAAAGAAATTCAGCACACGTATTATCCGTGCAGCATTTGAATATGCCAAGAAACGTGGGTTTGACAAAATCACCCTTTGCGAAAAACCGAACGTGATTCGTGAAACCTCAGGGATGATGCTGAAAATTGCTCAGGAAATGAGCAAGAATGAATATCCGGATATCAGGGTGGAAGATGTCAACATCGATGCCATGATGATGTGGCTGACCAAGAATCCCGAAAACTATCACGTGATTGTTTCCGAAAATATGTTTGGCGATATCGTTTCCGATGCATTTGCAGGCCTCATTGGTGGTCTTGGCTTTGCCACTTCGGCACAGTTCAACCCGGATTCAGGCGTCGCTGTTTTCGAACCGACACATGGATCAGCTCCCAAGTATGCCGACTTCAATCCATCCATCGTGAATCCGATTGCCATGGTATTGTCATCGGTTCTCATGCTTGAGCATCTGAATGAAAACGAAATTGCAAACCGCATCCGCAAAGCAGCTGAGGCTGTTGTTTCTGAAGGAAAGGTGCGTGCATACGATATGCTGAAAATGAAGGGAACTCAGGACGTTGTGAATCAGGGTGCCGCTTCAACCAAACAGATGGCCGATGCAATCATTGCAAAACTGAAATAAGAGCGACCATGGAAGCCATTGATAAGAAATATATTGATCAGGCGCGCGAACTCTGGCCTGAGCTTGAGTGGATCAATGATGCCGGACTGAAAGAAAAGATTACCAACACCTGGGCGCTGGCGCTGCAGAAAAGTGTTCTTACGCCTGAGGACCTGCGCACCATTCCGTTCACGCTGCTGGCAGGGCCCGATCTGAAAGTCAGCTTTATGGACCACAAGCGTGCAGTTGTGCACATAGCCCGTGATGCCGGTTTGAAATGCGGAGAATTTTTCCGTACCGATCTGCCGGTAAACATGGACGTGCTGATTGCGGGTGCCATACTGGCCGATGTCGGTAAGTTGCTTGAATATGAAATGAAAGATGGTAAATCGGTGCAGGGCAAATACGGCAAGTATCTGCGTCATCCGTTCAGTGGTGTTTCGCTTGCTGAGCAATGTGGTGTTCCGGCTGATGTCTGCCATATCATTGCTACTCATGCAGGTGAAGGCGATATGGTGAAACGCACCACCGAAGCTTTCATTGTGCATCATGCAGATTTCATGACGTTTGAGCCGTTCAAGGACAGACTGAAATAAGATTTGCTGATAACTTCTGAAGCCCGGTCCTGCCGGGCTTTTTTGTGATGTTTGCATCCCTCGAAGGGTTCTTAACCCTTCGAGGGATTAATGCACACAAAAAAGACCCGGAGCTAACCGGGCCTTTCTCATTACATGACTCAAAGAAAGTTGAAAATTTAATTGAAGATCAGTTCGTATATTCCTTCCCCTGAATCTCCTACAGTATAGTAAACAGCACGTGTTTCATCGGGTGACATGCGATAATACAAATCATCGTTATCGGAATTGATGGGTTCGCCGAGTTTATCAGGTTCGCCCCATTCGCCATCGTCGCCCTGGGTTACAATGTAAATATCAAAATTATCGGAACTCTGATGTCCTTTGGAGCTGAAATAGAGTGTCATTCCATCGTTGAGTACAAACGGACACTGCTCGTCGGCTGAAGTGTTTATGGCCGGTCCGAGATTTTTCGGTTCGCTCCATTTATTTTTTCCGATCAGTTCGGTTTCATAAATATCAAGGCCGCCTTGTCCGCCGGGACGATCGGAAGTGAAATAGATTTTTGAACCATCGTTGCTGAACGTACCGTTGAATTCATTGTAAGACGTGTTCAGCGGTAATTTCTCTGGTTTTGAAAAAACTCCATTCGAAAACTCCACCATGTACAGATCACTTCCATCTTTACCGTCAGCACTGATGATGAATTTTCCGGTCACCGATGAGAATTCATTGAATCCTTCTGTTTGTGAAAAATAAGTTCCTTCGATTTTTCCACCTTTAATAGGGCTGATGAAATACTCAATCTTGGAATAATCCTGTGGCAGAAAATTCTGGCCTGAAAGCGTGAACCTTGCACCAAACAAAACCTGACTGTTGACTGAATATCCGACAGGAACCGAAACCATTTTATCCTGAAAAGTGACAAATACACTTTTAGACTTTACATTTTCAGGGTTTTCCTTTTGATTTTCATCCTGCTCATTGTTGGTATAGGCAGAAAAAACCGGGTTGCCGGTAACTGACAGACTGAAGATGAGAAAGATAAATGACAGAGTGGAGAGTAGTTTCATCTGTTTGAAAATTTCGTTATGACTTGTACGCTTTTTCAAAATTTCAGTTACAAATATAAACGATAAAAACACTCAAAACAACAGTCCCGGCGATAAACATGTTAACAATATACATACGTTACATGCTTAAAAATTTGTTTGTACGCAGAATATTGAAATTGGACATAAAAAAAGTGATTTACAGGAAATAAAAACGGTTGATTATGGGGAATCAATGTTATTTTTAGCAATTATTTGTCATTCTGCTTATAAACCAGCCATATTTGCAGACAAATGATGAATTTACCAGGATGTTAAATTTTTCGTTTTCAAATGTTAAATTTTCAAATATTTGAAAAATCTCTTTTTTTTGAGTTTGAAAATTAAAAAACACTACATTTGAAACTTCATGAAATCATTAAAGAATTC
>CAZJOL010000173.1:0-6079 GCA_964547605.1 uncultured Bacteroidaceae bacterium
TGTTTTTGTAAATGGGCTGCAAAAGTAGATATTATTCCTTAGAATACCAAATAAACATTCAGAAATTCAGATTGAGGACAAGGTTAAGGTCTAGGGTCACGCGTCAACGTAAACGTTGCAAGCGGGAGACGCGCGCCCAGTTTAAAAGGACAAGTAAGGTTGAGGTCAAGGTTAAGGCAAAGCACCTTCGGTGAGGCGTAAGGCAGAAGGCGTAAGGCACAAGGTTTTGAAGCCATCGCACTTGTCGCGTTTCACGCGATCATCGCCAAGGTGCCGCATGCCAATCCGCCGAGGCGGACAGAGTGACTCTTCGACAGAGCTTACCCCGCTGTTCGTGCTTCGACTCCGCTCAGCATGACAGCGGCGGGGCTCAGAGTGACTTCAGAGCGAGAGCGAAGCTTTGCCATGCCCTATGCTCCATGCGTTTCGAGGTACTTTTTCATGAGTCCTTCCGGATCACTCACGGTCTTCAGAATCCACTGAGCGACAAGTTCTTGCTGCTCTTTAGTGTTGATAAAACGATCAATTTTCTGAGCAATTGACTTATCGATGACTTTCTGAAGAAACAAAGCCGCCGAAACGGAAATATTGAAGCTTTCGGTAAATCCATACATGGGCAGCGCCACGGTGAAATCGGCACCTGCAAGCGCCTGTTCCGACAGCCCTTCTTTTTCGGTCCCGAAAACCAGGGCAAGGGGTTTACTCACATCAATTTCATCAACCGGAACCGGATTTCCGTGAGGCGTGGTGGCGGCAATCCGGTATCCCTGCCGGCGCAGTTCGGCATAACATTTTTCAACTGAATTGTCATCGTTGAAATGATTGATATTCAGCCATTTTTCGGCCCCTAACGCAATCTCTTCATTAGGTTGAAAGCGGTTCACATTTTCAATGGCAAAGACATTCTGTATGCCAAAACAATCACAGGTCCGGAGCACGGCACTGGCGTTGTGTCCCTGAAAGAGATTTTCGAGCGCAACCGCAAAATGCCGGGTGCGTTTCGAGGCGACATCCTTAATCCGTTCCAGTCGCTTTTCTGTTATAAAATCAGTCAGAAACTCGGTCAGGTTGTCAATATCAAGGTCTTTCAGATTGGGTTCGAATGCTTTCATTTCTCTTGATGTGCTGATTTGCTAATATGCTGATGTGCTGGTGATTTGAAAATTTGAGAATTTGAAAATTTGAAAGTGTGATAATTTGAAAATTTGAAAAGAGATCAAGTCAGCTTCTGCTCAGAGCTGACAGCTGATAACTGATTGCTGATAGCTACTTGTAACGTCTGTAACGTGTAACGATTGTAACGTCTATTTCTGCGAAGCAAGTGCATGAATACAAAGCTGATAGAGCAGGCGGCAGCCCACAGTTTCGTCCCATTGATTCTGCTGATCGGGGGCCACTTCTACCAGATCGAAGCCCACAATCTGCCTGCCGCTTTTCACCAGTTTCTTTACAATATAAACGGCTTGTTCAAACGTAAGTCCTTCAGGGACAGGCGTTCCCGTGTGCGGGCACAAAGACGGTTTGAATGCATCGATATCGAATGAAATATACACTTGCTGAGGCAATGCTGCGACAATTTGGTCGGTGATGGTTTTCCAGGTTTCGCCTTCAAACATGCGCTCAACAATGGCCGTATTATAGAAAGTCTCAATTTTATCCGAATCAGCCGCAAAACGAGCTTCATCGGTGCAAAGGTCGCGGACTGCCACCTGAACCAGTTTGCCGACTTCCGGCACATTCTCCATCACATTCCGCATGACCGAAGCGTGTGAGAACTGAAAATCGAGATAATGCTGTCGCAGATCGGCATGAGCATCGAACTGCAGAATGCCCAGACCGGGATATTTTTTGGCAACTTCGGTGATGGCGCTGTAGCTGACGCTGTGCTCGCCACCCAGCAATGCCGGTATTTTGCCAAAAGCCAGACATTTATTCACCTTGGCCGAAACATAGGAATTCATTTGTATGCATGCGGCATTCACTTCATCCTGAGCACGTTTCAGGCGATCGGGCAGTGGCTCTTCGCTGTTTTCCAGATGGTCGATGATTGTCTTCGATTTGCGGCGCTCAAACGAATTCAGATCCATGATCCAGTCTTCGAATGGTGCATAGAAAATTCCTTTTTTCCATTCGTCGGGCAACTGGGTATCGTATAAATCAATCTGGTACGATGCTTCGAGAATGGCTTCGGGAGCATAGGCCGTGCCTTCGCGGTACGAGGTGGTTACGTCCCAGGGAACAGGAATAATCAGAAGTGCAGCGTTTTTTTCGTCCTTGGGTAGTCCGAAAATGCCGTTGTTTTTGCTGAAGTTTTTGTCCGGATCGAATGGAAATAGCATGTTTGTGGGTATTGTGCTGCAAAAATACAATTTAATGTGTTAATGCGATAATCACGTGAAACGTGACAAGTGTGCTGATATGCTGATGCTATGATTTGAAAATTTGATTATTTGAAAATTTGAAAGTGTGGTAATTTGAAAATTTGAAAATGATCGTTGTATCCCTGTTACCTTGAAACCTTGTAACGTCTGTAACGGTTGTAACGTCTGTAACGGTTGTAACGTCTGTAACGGTTGTAACGGTTGTAACGATTGTAACGGAGAAAGCAAAATCATACAGCAAAAAAAATAGCAAAATCCTGTCAATCGATGTAAAAAAGAAATATATTTGTAAAAAAAACAACGAATATGGGACTTCTCGGAAAACTCAAAGGCGAATTTATAGATATCATTCAGTGGCTCGACCCGACCAATGATACCATTATTCACCGTTTCGAACGCTACAATAACCAGATTAAATACGGTGCGAAACTCACCGTGCGTGAATCACAGATGGCTGTGTTCATCAACGAAGGCCAGATTGCCGATATCTTCGGACCAGGCATGTACACCCTTGAAACACAGAACGTACCGATTCTTTCTACACTGAAAGGTTGGAAATATGGCTTCAACAGCCCGTTCCTGGCCGAGGTGTATTTCATCAACACCAAGAATTTCACCGACCGCAAGTGGGGTACGAAAAACCCCATCATGATGCGCGATGCCGAATTCGGCATGGTACGTCTGCGCGCTTTCGGTAATTATCAGTTCAAGGTTGGCGATCCTGCCAAATTCATCAAGGAAATTGCCGGTACCGACGGCACCTTCACAACCGAGGAAATCGAAGGCCAGATCCGCGATATCATCATGACCCGCTTCACAGACTACGTGGGCGAAGCCAAGATTCCGGTGCTCGATCTTGCATCGAACTACAATGAGCTTTCGAAAGGCATTCATGAACACATCAAGCCGGAGCTGGGTGATGATTACGGAATCAACCTCACCAAATTTTTGATTGAAAACATTTCGCTTCCGCCTGAAGTTGAAGCCATGATTGACAAGCGCTCGAGCATGGGCATTGTCGGTGACCTCAATCAATTCACCAAATTCCAGACAGCCAATGCCATTGAGGAAGCTGCCAAAAATCCGGGTGGCGATGCAGGTGCCGGAATGGGTATGGGTATGGGCTTTGCCATGGCCAATCAGATGTCACAGACTCTCAACCAGCCAAATCAACAGCAACAGCAGGCTCCGCCGCCACCACTGATTCAGTATTTTGTGGCAGTCAATGGCCAGCAGTCTGGTCCTTTCCCGATGCCTACACTGCAACAAATGGTTCAGCAAGGTTCATTGACGAAAGAATCTCTCGTGTGGACAAACGGTATGGCTAACTGGATGCCGGCCGGTCAGGTGCAGGCACTTGCAGGAATATTTCCTGTAACCCCGCCACCCATGCCACCGCAGATGTAACCCAATTTCTTTGAAACGTCCCGCTTCGGTGGGACGTTCTTCATTTGTTGTTAATAATAAAATCAGAAAATCATATGAGTGATCTTTCTCCGGAATTCGAAGGCAAACATGCCGATACCCTCGAAACAAAATGTACCAATTGCGGTGCAGTACTGAATTTTGCCCCAGGTACCAACCACCTGAAATGTCAGTATTGTGGTGCCGAAAACGAAATTTTCCCGGCCGAAGCTCCCATCGAAGAGCTTGATTTTGCTCAATATGTCGCTGAAGGCTCAGCAAATGCTGATACGGTGCAAGTAGCAACCGTCAAGTGTTCGGGATGTGGCGCATCAACAACGTTTCAGCCGAATATTGCCAGCGATAGCTGTGCATTCTGCGGCATGCCCATCGTTGTAAACGAGTCTTCGACAGCTACCATCATCAAACCCAAAAGTCTGCTTCCTTTCAAAATCACTCAGAAAGAGGCTTTCGAAGGTTTTTTGAAATGGATCAAAAAGCTCTGGTTTGCGCCGTCGGCTCTTAAGAAATTTGTTTCGCAGCCCGATAAGCTCAAGGGAATGTACATTCCTTTCTGGACCTACGATTCAGATACAACAACGCGCTACACCGGCGCCCGTGGTACGCACTATTATGTGACCGAAACCTACACCGAAAATGGTCAGACCAAAACACGTCAGGTGCAAAAAACGCGCTGGACGCCGGTTTCAGGAACCGTTTTCAAATTCTTCGACGATGTGCTGGTTGTTGCATCCAACTCACTGCCGATGAAATACGTCAATAAACTGGAACCCTGGGATTTTGAGAATCTGGCTCCTTTCGACGACCGTTATCTGAGCGGATTCAGAACCGAGACCTATCAGATTGATCTGAAAAATGGTTTTGAGCTGGCAAAGAAATTCATGGAACCCGGCATCAGAGCGTTGGTGAGGCAGGATATAGGCGGGGATGAGCAACAGATATATTCGCTCAACACTCAGTACAGCAATGTGACA
Organism: uncultured Bacteroidaceae bacterium; assembly: GCA_964547605.1. GTDB lineage: Bacteria > Bacteroidota > Bacteroidia > Bacteroidales > DTU049 > GWF2-43-63. The sequence goes on from CAZJOL010000173.1 coordinate 4,781, forward strand.
TTCAAGCATTTGCTACTGCCCATCTGGATAAGCGCCTATCGTTTCAAAAACAAGGTGTATCGCTTCCTGGTCAATGGCCGCACCGGCGAAGTTCAGGGCGAACGTCCGTACAGTTTCTGGAAGATTTTCTTCTTTGTGCTGGCTTGCCTGGCCGTAATTGCCGGTTTACTGTGGGCATTCGGAGTGTTCAAATAATGTTCAAACCCTCGAAGGGTTCGGAACCCTTCGAGGGTTTCGAAGTAATATTAAGCGTCGGTATTTGCCGGCGCTTTTTTTTTAATACTTTTGCGCTGAAATCAGTTCCCCCGATGAAGACATTTGAAGAAATCCGCAAAAATATCACAGGCGACGACGCCATTCTGAAAACCCCGTACGGAGAATTTCCCCTCATTTATGCCGACTGGATTGCATCCGGACGTCTGTATAAACCAATCGAGGAGCGGATTTCAGATGTAATCGGCCCATGGGTAGGGAATACCCATACCGAAACCAGTGCCACCGGCACCCTGATGACACACGCCTATCTTCATGCACGCGACATCATCAAAAAACATGTGAATGCAGGTCCCGGCGACGTTTTTCTGCCCGTCGGATTTGGCATGACGGCCTGTGTGAACAAACTGCAACGCATACTGGGACTCAAATACTGTGGTAAAATCAGTCATATTTCGAAGTGCCTTGGCACCGACGAACGCCCCGTGGTGCTGATCAGCCACATGGAACACCATTCAAACCACACCAGCTGGTACGAAACCGCCGCCGATGTAGTGGTGGTGCCGCCGGGCAAAGATTTGCTGGTTGATCTTGACAATCTCGAAACGGAATTGAAAAAATATCAGGGACGTCGCATCATTGGCTCTTTTTCAGCCGGTTCGAACGTGACCGGTATTGAAACACCGATACACGAAATGGCAGCACTGGTGCACAAATACGGCGGAATCTGCTTTGCCGATTACGCAGCCACAGCACCTTACTGCGACATAAACATGCATCCGGGGCCCGAAGGGCAGGATCTGGACGGCATTTTCTTCAGCCCGCACAAATTTCTCGGAGGACCCGGATCGAGCGGCGTATTAATCTTCAATGGAAAGCTCTACAGCAACAAAGCTCCTGATAATCCAGGCGGCGGTACGGTGGAATGGACCAACCCCTGGGGCGAATACCGCTACATCGACGACATTGAAGTGCGCGAAGACGGCGGTACACCCGGATTTCTGCAGACCATGCGCACAGCACTGGCAATCCGACTGAAAGAGCAGATGGGCACGAAAAACATCCACGAGGCCGAAGACAAGCTGC
>CAZJOL010000174.1:0-6042 GCA_964547605.1 uncultured Bacteroidaceae bacterium
GAATGACTGCACGCGGGTCTCAGGATGACAGCGGGCGGGACCCAAGGCTAACATATTTAGCGCTTTCACGTGAAAGGTGACAAGTCGCAGCTTTATTTTATGGCTTCGACTTTCTCAACCTCTAAACCCATCAACCTCTAAACCTTGATCTTGACCTAAACCTTCCCAGCCCCGCCTCAGAGCTGATGGCTGATTGACTACTGAAAGCTATTCCTCCTTGATCTTAAATAAAAAAGGCCCCCGTCGGGAGGCCCTGATATGAATTGTCTTTAACGATTACCCAAGCTTGAATTCAACCGGAATGTTGAGTTTGACACGAACCTGTTTTCCTTCTTTTATTCCGGGTTTCCATGCCGGCATCATGTTGATCAGACGGATAACCTCTTCGTCGCAGCCATGTCCGATACCGGAAACAATGGTCGGCTTGGTCACTTTTCCGTCTTTTTCCACAATAAAGGAAGCAATTACAACACCTTCAACCTTGGCTTCCAGTGCTTCGCGCGGATAGGACTGGTTGGAGCGGATGAAATTTCCCAGACCGTTGGGACCACCCGGGAATTCAGGCATCTGGTCAACCACCACATAAATGGGTTCTTCGCTCTGGGCCGATACGGAAACCGGCATAATGAGCGCCAGAAACGGAATCAAAATCAATAAGGTACGCATGGCTGGTGTTTTTGCAAAGTTATTAAAAATCTGACAACTGCGTTTAAAAAGAAATGCTTATATTATAGGCGGTGTTTTTGCCGATTTTTTAATCATTTGGTTTAAACGCCACGTTTAAAAACGCAAAACTGTGCCAATTATGAATATACCTGAATCTTTCATTCATTATGTCTGGGAAAAAGGACTTGCCGGACAGCAGTTCATCCTTGACACCGGCGACGATTGCCGCATTCTGAAACCCGGAAAACGAGGCAACCGCGACGGACCCGATTTCGAAAATACCGAAATCATCATCAACCGCCAGCACCTGGCCGGCAATGCCGAAATTCACCTTTGCAGCAGCGATTGGTTCCGCCATGGCCATCACACCGATCCGGCCTACGATAAAACCATTCTGCACATCGTGCTGAAAAACGACGCCATCATCTGTAATCAGGACGGCTGCCTGATTCCTTCCATCGTGCTACCAGCCGACGAAATCATGCGGCTTTACGAGCATTACTCCGAAAAAAGCATGTTCAGCATGGGCAGGCTTCACTGTGGCGAATATATTTCAACAGCAGATCCCGACCGGTTTCTGAGTCTGATTGAAAAACTGGCCAAAGAAAGAATCATCCGCAAATCGGCCAGAGTCAAAACCCTGCTGGAGCAAAATCATTTCGACTGGCCGGAGACCGCATGGAAAGCCATTGCCTGGTCATTCGGGCTGACACAGAACACCGTTCCGATGGAATGGCTGAGCAATACCATATCGTGGAAAAACCTGCGCAGAGCGGGTAATGTGTTTTCAATAGAAGCCATTTTACTCGGGCAGGCCGGATTTCTTGACCGGGAAATTCCTTCAGAAAACGGCTACCTGTGCGCCCTTAAGCAGGAATACACACATTGGAAAAACATGTTCATGCTCAGTCCTGTCGATGTGAATGCCTGGAAATACAATCCGGTGCGACCATCGGCCATGCCCGAAGCACGACTGGCACAGGTGGCTGCACTCGTGAGTCAGGTCCCCGACCTTTTCAGCGAATTGACGCAGGCAAAAACAAAAAAAGAATTTTACCGGATTCTGCGGCAACCTGTTTCAGGCTATTGGAAAAGTCATTGCCGTCCCGAAACGGAACGGAAAAATGCCGGCGATGGGGAAATCGGCAAAACCAGTGTGGATCTGATACTGATCAATGCCGTTGTGCCTCTGCTGATCGCGTTTTCGGAGTACACCGGCAACAGCAGTCATGAAAACAACGCCTGGTATCTGTTGAAAAACATTGCCCCGGAGCAAAATAAAATTATTGATATATTTGTGCGAAATGCCGGCATAAAAGTCAGCAACGCTTTTGAAACGCAGGGTTTGATTGAATTGTTTGATCAGCTTTGTTCTTCGGGCAGTTGCGCGACCTGTCCGGTGATGAACGAACTCATCCGCACAAGCAACCATGACTGAAAACATGGGCATTTTATGGCGAAACGGAATGACTGTTTTCAAAACAGACATCAATATTTTTTTGCTGATTGTTTTATAAAACGTAACCTATGACTCAAACCAAACAAGCATGGGGAACGCGCGTAGGATTAGTCCTGGCCATGGCGGGCAACGCCGTCGGCTTCGGAAATTTCCTGCGGTTTCCCGTTCAGGCCATTCAAAACGGAGGCGGTGCCTTTATCATTCCTTATCTGGTCAGCTTTGTCATGCTCGGACTGCCATTGCTCTTTATTGAGTGGAGCATCGGCCGGTACGGCGGCTCGCACGGTTTTCACAGCACACCTTTTATGATGCAGAGTATGGACAGGCGCCGGCTCTGGAAATATGTCGGTGTTTTCGGCATTTTCAGCAACATCGGCATTGCATCCTATTATTGTTATATGGAGTCGTGGACACTGGCCTATATTTTTCACAGTGTGATCGGGACTTTCAATGGCATGGATCAGCATCAGGTGGTTCAATTGTTCAACGATTATGTCTCTCTGGACAAAGCTACGCTGATTCCCTTTGAGCCCATTGTGTTTTTTCTGATCTGTCTTGGAATAAACGTTTATATATTGAGCAAAGGACTCAGCGGAGGCGTTGAAAAGGTTGCCAAAATCGGAGTCCCTTTGTTGCTTGTATTTGGCTTGTTGCTTGCCATACGCGCCGTAACGCTTAAAGCCGGAACAGCGGGTGCCATTAACGACAGTTCTGTTGGATTGAACTTTTTATGGACGCCCGATTTCGATACCATTTATAATCCGAAAGTCTGGTTTGCGGCGGCCAGTCAGATATTCTTCACGCTATCGCTCGGAATGGGATCTATACAGGCCTACGCTTCGTATCTGCGAAAAAAAGATGACATAGCCCTCAACGCCATGTCGGCCGGATGGATGAATGAATTTGTTGAAGTGGTGCTGGGTGCAGCCATCATTATTCCAATAGCAGTTGGGTATCTTGGAGTTTCCAAAGTGCAGGAACTGGCCGGTCTCGGCGGTCTTGGTCTTGGTTTTAAAACAATCCCCTACTTATTTTCACAATGGGGCCCGCTAATGGCCACATTTGCTGGTGTATTCTGGTTCGGACTTCTGTTTTTTGCCGGAATCACATCCTCTTTAGCCATGGGAACCCCTGTGCAGGGATTTCTGGAGGACGAGTTCAAATGGTCACGAAAGAAAACGGCTCTTGCATTCGGACTTATCATTCTCATCATCGGAATGCCGACGGTGTTGTTTTTCAACCAGGGGGTATTTGATGAATACGATTACTGGACAGGTTCATTCGCTCTGTTTGTGTTCGCCGCATGTGAAGCTATCCTGTTTGCGTGGTTTTTCGGAATCAAAAAAGGATGGAAGGAAATCAATACGGGCGCTGATATAAAAGTGAGCCGAATTTTCCGTTTTCTGATTGCTTATGTAACACCGGTTCTGTTGATCATTGTGTTTCTTGGCGCTGTATTCACTCCTGTCGGCAACGATTGGATTGCCGCATTTCAGGGATTGTCCGACGGCCAGGGATGGGCCTTTGATCATGAAAGTCTCGTTGGGAAATTAATGAACAATGGTCTGAAGGAGCAGATAGCCGCCACCACCGATCCCGCTGTCATAGCCGATCTTAAATACCGCATGCTGTTATCGAATTTATCCAGACTATTACTGCTGGCCGTTTTCATCGGCATTGCGCTGGTTGTCCGGAAAGCATATTATCGTCATAAAAAAGAAGGGAGACTGAAATGAAAACCGAAGCATTGATTATGATGCTGATTACCTTATCAGCCATTACAGTAGTGACTGTGTATTTCTTTTACAAGGTTCTTACAACCAAGCCAAAACAGGAACCCGACTCCTACAGCAAGAATGACGATGAGCCAAGGTAAATCGTTTTCTTCTGAGCCTTTTCAGATTTGCATTAGTGTATGAACAGATGTTTATACGCATCAATTAGTGTATCATGAAAAATTTATTGACCGTTGTATTATTTTTGAGTCTGACATTCGTTGGTTTTACTCAGACGCTGTTGGTACAACCGTATATTCAGAATGCTGATTCAACATCGGTGCTCATTTCATGGGAAACCGACAGTAACAGCGAAAGCCGCGTGGAATGGGGTCTTTCGGCTACACTCGGAATGACTTCCAACGGAACATCCCTTTCGGGTGGCTCAACCGCAATGGTTCATGAAGTGTTGCTGAGCGGCCTGCAGCCTGACACACGCTATTTCTATAAAGTGATAACCGGTGTTGCAGTATCCGATACTTTCAGATTCAGAACGTTTCCTTCGCGTTCTTCAAATCCTGTTATACGCATTGTTGCCATCAGCGATTGCCAGTTCGACAGCAATGAACCCACCAAGCTTTACGAAACCATCAATGATGGAATCATTGAATTCTGCCATTCGGAATTCGGTGCAGCACCGGTGGAGGAAAATCTCAACCTGTGTCTCCTAGTGGGCGATAATGTAAACACCGGATCCGACATTTCGCAATGGCGCAATGAGTTTTTTCCGAACATACACAATCTGGCATCGTCAGTGTGTTTGCTGCCCGTATCGGGAAACCACGAAGGAAATTCCCCGAACTATTTCACATATTTCAGTCTGCCTGAAAACGGCCCTGCAAGCTATGAAGAGCACACCTACTCCAAGGATATCGCCAACACCAGAATCGTTGGATTTGACTCCCATTATCTGTACCAGACCACGGCCCAGCTTGACTGGCTCAGCTCGACACTGGCTCTGACAGCGGCCGATACAAACATCGACTTTGTGATTTTTCAGGAACATTATCCATATCATACCGAAATGTGGCTGGCCGGCGAAAGCGATTATGCACGGCAGGTGCTCGATACACTTGAAAAATTCAATCAGCTCAGCGGAAAACCGGTGGTGTTTCTTTTTGGTCACACACACGGCTATTCACGAGGACAGCTGAAAGACAGTAAGGTTGTGCAGATCAATACGGCCACTGCATCAGGATACATTGATACGTGGGGAAGCACACCACAGGCCGATTATCCGGAATTCAACAAGAGTTTTGATGAATATGGCTTTACATTTTTTGAAATAACATCGGGCAACAATCCGCAAATGATCATCAAAAGAATTTCGCGTGGCGATGCAAGCACGACTTTCGATAATATTGTTCAGGACAGCATTCTGCTTCGACGAGATTCCATGCCCGTTGTGCAGCCTGAATGCATTTTCCCGACAGGTGGACGTCTTGTTCATCCGGAGTGTGTGAACCTGCGTATAAGCCCATTCGATGCGGGTTTGGGCGACAGTGTCGGAGCAGTCGAATATCAGGTTTCACAGGATTGGAATTTCAGCAATCTGTATTTTGAAAACTGGAAACATGTCGAAAACTGGTATTATGACAATGACACACAAGCCGGTGATACAATGAATGTCCAGACTGTGTACAATCTTCAGTCCGGTTACACTTATTACTGGCGCGCACGTTACCGGACTCAAAATCTTGACTGGAGCCCATGGAGTAATCCTGAGTCTTTTATAACACCGGCTTCTTCTGTCGGAAACCTGCTCTTCAATTTTGGAGCAGAAGACAGTACCAATGGCTGGAATGTCAGCACCGGAATTCTGGAATCGCTCTCTGCCGGAGAATGTGCGGGAACCAGCCCTCACAGTGGAAATTATTATTTTGGTATCGGTGGCTTGTGTGTTGAAAGCGCCTATGCAGAAGCTTTTCAGAATGTTGACATCAGCGCATGGGCACCAGCTGTTGATGCGGGAACAAGCATTGCCAAATGGGGCGCATGGATGTCGGACTATGCAGGCTCTGACATTCCTGCAATACGCCTTACCTTTCTGGATGGAAGCATGCAAGCCATCGACAGCACAGCATGGGTTACAACGACCAATACGTTCTGGACATCCTTTACTCTTTCCGACAGCATTCCTCC
>CAZJOL010000175.1:0-6001 GCA_964547605.1 uncultured Bacteroidaceae bacterium
GATGAGATGAAGCGAACCTTGTCGCCTGCGTGAAAAATTTTCATTATTGAGGAAAATTGTAGTGTTTTCTGACTTTCTTTTTGATATCCCAGACACATTCAAGGCCTTCGGGAAAAACCACAAAATCGCCGGGACCGAAGCTGAAATTTCCGTTGCCAACTTCAACGGTGAATTCCCCTTCGAGAATGTAGCATTCTTCTTTCGAATCGTAAGAGGCCGGGAAACGCGATGGTTCTTTTTCCCAGACGGGCCAGGTGGTAATTCCACGTTTGTTTGCCTCCTGAATGTTGAATTTTTCGCTGTAAATGGTCTTCATAACAATTTTGGGACTATTTTTGCGTAAAGTTACGAAATTCCGCTGTATGCTTATAGCCTCTCTTGCATTTGCTCCCGTGCTGGCTTTTGGTTTGTTTATCTATCTGAAAGATAAATACTACCGCGAACCCTTGATCTGGCTGCTGATTGCATTTGGGGCCGGGTGCCTGTCAATAGGACCCGCTATTTTTATAGAACGGATTCTCGAAAATCGTGTCGGGTTGGGAATCAGTCCCAATTTCGGGTCTTTGGCCATCAATGCGTTTCTGGTGGTTTCATTGACTGAAGAATTATGCAAATTTGCCATTCTGAGAATTGTTTTTTACCGCAAACGATTCTTTTCAGAGCCCATCAATGGAATTGTTTATGCGGTAATGCTTTCGCTGGGTTTTGCATTTGCCGAATCACTGATATACCTGCTGGGATCTCCAAATGTTTATGCTACTGCCATTATGAGATCATTTACAGCCGTCCCCGCCCATTTTATTTTTGCTGTTTTTATGGGCTATTACATGGGACAGGCGAAATTCACCTATCAGGCAAGAAGAACAATGCTTGTTCTTCTTGGACTTGGTCTGGCCGTTTTCACTCATGGCTTCTACGATTTCTTCCTTCTTGCCTGGTGGATGCCAGCAAGTTTCCAAATTATTTCATTTGGATTTCTTTTTGCCGGACTTGTGTTTGCTATTTTACTGATAAACAGTGCGCAGCGCAGATCGCCGTTTGTGAAGCGACATAAATGGCTCAAAAACATTGAAAAGGCAAAAGAAAAAGATTTTCAGGAATATCTGGCCAGCCAGAAAGATCAGCTAAAGAAAAGAAGAGAAGGTCTGAACGGCCGTGATGTGGCTGAATAAAAAAATCCGCCTTTGCGGGCGGATTTTCAGGGTGAAATATGGGATTCGAACCCATGACCCTCAGAACCACAATCTGATGCTCTAACCAACTGAGCTAATTTCACCATTTTGGGAGTGCAAAGATACGGATTATTTAAAATCTTCCAACAGGGAAATAAAAAAATCCCAATAAGTATTCAAAAATGAGTCAGAATGTGATTTCGGCAGTCAACCTCAGCACGTTTTCTTCGAAACGCATTTTTTAAACAGGATAGCATCCAGGCTGATTTTGCCGGGACCAAGAATGAATGCCAGCACCGACATAAACAGCAGCGTCAGCGTATATTCCATACCCCCCTCTGAAAGCAGGAAAGCATCGGGATGAACCGTTAAAATGGCTACCAGCATGGTCACACCCAAAGCGAACGCACTGATTCTTGTAAACAGGCCGAGCAACAGAAAAATGGCTCCGAAAAACTCGGCAAGAGCGGCTGCAAACGCAAGAAATACAGGAATATCGAGATTGATGTTCATGAATTGAGCTGTTGCTTCAAGACCGGCCCCTCCAAACCAGCCAAACATTTTTTGTCCGCCGTGAAATATAAAAACAAGGGCGAGTATTATTCTGGGGAACAGAGTTGCAATGTCATTGCTGAAAAGCGGGGTTGTTGCAAATAATTTTTTCATGGTCATATGATTTATAGCCCAATATAATGGCATTTAGTCCTCTTTGCAAATGAATATGCTTAATATCACTTTCAACAAATTTGGTTTCGTTACATACAATTCAAAAAGAAATAATAATTTTGGCATCCTTAACAACAATGGTATGGAAAAAAGAAAAAGATCAGTCATTCTTGCCGGATTGTGCATCTTGTCAATGGGTGGCGGAATCCTGGGTGTTTTGATTGGTGTGCTGAGCATTATTGATGTCGATATGATCCGAATCTTTGCACGCATTCCCGGGTATACTTCCATTTATTCGCTGACCGTTGATGCACATTTTCTTTATCCATACTTTAAGGTTCTCTTGTATGGTGTTTCCTTTTTAGGCGCGCTGAAAATGTTTCAGCTCCGCAAATCGGGATATTTCATGTACACGGTTGCTCAGCTGATTTTGCTGATTATCCCTTATCTCATGTGGCATCAGATTCCGGTAGTTGTATTTTTCACCGATCTGCCCGATATGATTTTCACCATTGCATTCATCGGAGCATATACGCTCTATCTGTCGCAGATGAAATCTGCCTCAGATCAGGAAAAAAGCGGAACGGAAAAATAAAAGGTAGTGCCTTCGCCCGGCTTGCTTTCAAGCCAGATTTCACCATGATTCTTTTCAACGAATTCCTTGCACAGGACAAGGCCGAGTCCGCTGCCTTTTTCATTGGCGGTACCGGTTCTTACATACACTTCTCCGAGTGAAAACAGGTTGGGTATTTTGTCGGGTTCAATGCCGATTCCGCTGTCTTTCACAAAGAAAACACAGTTTTTGCCAGACAGATTAAATCCAAGGTCTATTTTGCCGCCTGCAGGTGTAAATTTGATCGAATTTGAAAGCAAATTCCTTACAACCGTATTAATCATGTTTTTGTCAGCAAAAACTTCGGCAGCTTCGTTTTCAGCCGAAATCCCTATTCTGATTTTCTTTGTCCTCAGAAGCGTTTCATGGAACTCGGCATTCTCAGCCAGAATGCTGTGGGCATTGAATCTCTCGGGTGTGATATTCAGTCTGCCGGTTTGAGAACGCGACCACATAAGCAGGTTTTCGAGAAGGTTGCCAGTTCTGTTTACTATTTTTTCAAATTCTTCAATCAGTGCATCGCGCTCATGTTGCTCCAATGTAGCATAATCGCGTTTCATGATTCTCACAAAACTCACCATACTGGCTAGCGGGTTGCGGAGGTCGTGCGAAATGATGGAGAAAAATTTATCCTTGGCCCGGTTCGATTCTGCAAGGTCCGACTCGCTGCGCTTCAATTGCTTGTTGGTCTTCAGCAGCTGTTTGTTCACCTCGTCAAGTCTGCGGGCGCTTTTGCGGCGTTCGCCCGACTGATAAATAAGCAATCCGATCAGCACGATGGCAAATGAAAGGCCTATAAGAAGGTAGTAACGTATAAAACGGTTGTTTTCAAGTTTCAGCTGATCGATTATGCTTTGCTGGCGCAGAATCTGATTTTCGCTTTCGAGCTGATTGATTTCGTTTTTCCTGTCAACATTGGCCAGGTGTTTGAGCTGTTCAGTACCGAATATTGAATCGTTCAGGGCTATCTTCTTGGTCAGCGCAATATAGGCGTTGGAATAATCCGATTTTTTTTCATAAATCTGCGACTGAATGTCGAATGCGTCAATGAGTTCGCGCTTGGCGCCAAGTTCGTTGCCGATTTTGATGGCTGTATTGATATGATCCAATGCCTGCGCCAGCTGATTGAGTTTGAGATAGGTGTTTGCAATGTTTATCTCTGAAATCATTATACTGTGCCGGTCACCCATCTCGGTTTTCAGTTCAAGCGACATGGTGTAATATTCCAGTGCTTTTTTATAATCGCCTGCATTATCATGCATCAGTCCCACATTTCCATAAGCAACAGCCAGAAGCCGGTTATCATTGGTCTCCTTTCCTATTTCAATGGCTTTATTCAGGAGATCCTCGGCTTCATCCTGTTTATTGGTCTTATTGTAAATGATGGACAGATTTATATATACTCTGGCGAGCCCGGATTTATTGTTTGCAGAACTGTGAATTTCAAGGGTTTTCTGATAATAATGGAGCGATTGCTGATAGTTCCCCATATTATCATAAATGTTCCCGAGATTGTTGTATGCCTGAGCCATCCCATCCAGTGAGTTGGCCTGGCGGAAAAGAATGAGTGCATTGGAGGCCTGTTCAAGCGCAGCGGGATAATTGGCAATGCGGTTGTTGATAAATGAAAAGCTCAGGAAACAGGAGGCTACTCCTTCAACATCGCCCAGACTTTTATAAAGTTCCATAGCCTGTGTTGCATAGGAATAACCCAGTGTATATTCGCTTGTCCCGATTTTCAGGTCGGCCAGCATCTTAAGCGCCTGTGCTTTCCCCTCAGTATATTTTAAGCTGTCACTGATTTTCAGCGATTTCTGAAAGAATTCTTCTGCAATACGGGCATCATATGGCTGGTATTGTTTGCCGATCAGCAGCATCATGTTTACACGTGCAGAGTCGGTTTTTAATTTCAGCAGCCGTTCAAGACTGTCAATTTCGGGCAATTTTGATTGCGTAGATGCTGAAAAACAAATTCCTGCAAATAATAATATGAATAGTAACTTTCTCAATTCGAAAATTCAGTTTCGTACCGGCAAATATAATATTAATATGTATTTGGATTCACATTTATATGTGAATTCTGAATATTTTATTCATAATGCTAAAAATGGTTTCAAATTTCATTAAAATCCCATTGACTTTAAATAAGTTACCTCTTGTGAGGAAATTTATCAGTTAACCGAATGATAACCCTGGTGTATAATTTTAAACTCGTCAAAATGCTAATAAAAAGAATCTCAATAGCGATGTAATAGCTGAATTGAGCGATATTAAATTATATCGTGTATTGAAAATCATTTCTTGAAGCTGTTATTAATTTTACGAAATTTATGACGACAATACTGAAATTTACCCTATCTTGTGGTCGAAATTAAACGATAAAAATTAGCAACATGGCAAAAAAGACCAGCGCAGATCTGTCGGCTTTGAATCCGGCATCGCTCGATGCTCATATTCTGAAAGTTATCTCCGGCGAACGGAAATTCGAGAATGTTTTTCAGTCGGTTTCACGAATGATTCTCGACGGACCCGGAAAAGTGGAGAAAGTCACCATAAACGGCCGCCCAACCTACGATTTCAAGCTTTTCCGTGACGGCAAAAAGCATATTGTGGGCATGTATGACGAAATCAACAGTTTTGTTTCGTTTGTCAAGGATGCGGCCGAAGGCGGCAGCTCCGCCGAAATGGCTTTTGTACTCATCGGCGAGCCGGGCAACGGAAAAACTTTCTTTGTCGATTTCCTAAGCGCCAAATATCGCGAGTTCATCTCTTTGCCCGAAAATCAACGATATACTTTCCGTTTCAACAATGTCGATCTGACAGGCCGTTATGGCAAAATCGACCGCATCGAAAGCCAGACCTACGAAGATCCCATGGTGCTGGCCATGAATCTTTTCGAGTCGCGCGACGACAATAAAAAATATCTGTCAAAACTGGGCTATACAGATGCTCAGCTCGACAAGCTTTTTAAAATGCACCGGCCGCTGGGAGCATGTACCTATTTTGTATATAATCAAATGAAAGAGCATTTTGGCGGTGATCTGGCGGAAATTCTGAAACATATTGAAATTGTTCCCGTGCCGGTGAGCGAATCACGCGGAACGCTGACAGGAAAATACGCGGCCAAGGATAAAATCACTTCCAGCTCGGTTGACCTGCTGGGCGACGAAAGTATCAGCCGATTGCTGCATCTGGCCGATGCCGACAATCCTTACCGCTTCGATCTGCGCCGCGGCGCCCTGGCCCGGGTGGCCGGAGGTGGAATTCACTTTGCCGATGAAGTTTTCAAAAACAAACGCGACCTCGTGCAGGTGTATCTGGGCGTGATTCAGAACCGCTCCATCGAAATCGAAGGATTCAAATGGCCACTTGACACTTTAATTGTAGCCACTTCGAACAACGCCGAGTTTGCCCGCTTCCAGGAGGAAAAGGAACAGGCGCCGATTATCGACCGCTGCCGTCTGACGTATATGTCGCACAACACCAATCTGCATCTGCAGAAACTGCTGACATCGTATTCGCTCGGCAGCATAGAGAAAACCAACTTCAT
>CAZJOL010000176.1:0-5995 GCA_964547605.1 uncultured Bacteroidaceae bacterium
CCGTTATATGGACAATATTGGCAGTTTTTATCAGTCGGGTTTGGCTGGAATGTCTGCTCAGTATCGAAAATCTGCTCAACAAAATCTGAAAATACTTCTCCGATGTCATTAAGCTGATCTCCATTCAAAACAAGAAGTTCGTCATCCTTGGTCCTGAGCAGGTCGGGGCGATATCCTGCAGTGTTCAACACCGGATAAACACCGCCTGTGATGGTTTTCACATTTTCCTGCAGCGCATACAGCCACGAGTAGAACAATACCTGCGTCAGATATCGGTTGTCAGGATGACACACCTGCGCAGCGATGTCGGATTCGGGCAATGCGTCAAAAACAAAATTGCTTCGTTTGTGTGTTGTTTTGAAATCCATCACGCGCATTACGCCATTGCAAAATTCCACACGGTCCGCAACACCTTTCAATTTGACTTTGCGCCCGTCGTGCAGTGCAATTTCAGGTTGCAGCACATGTTCCACTGCTTTCACATAATAATCAGACGGCACTGATTCTTTCATTCTTCTCAACCATTGCAGAAGGGTGTCGGACAATATCTCCCTCACAAGATAATTGTAGCCGCTGGAAGTATGTGCAATCTTCAGATTCTGAAATGCGGCTTCTAGACATGAATCGGCTGCAGCCAACATGGTATCGAAATCCTGTTTGATGAGAACCTTGCCGAGAAAAGGAATGGTAAGTTTTTCAATGGCATCATGAAACACGCTGCCCATGGTGTTCAGCGCAATGTCACCGGTTTCATCTTCCCACTGCTCGATTTTGTAAATTCCTTCCAGAAGGAATTTGTGCGGGCAGGAAATGAAGCCGTAGAGCTTTGTGAAGGACAAACCGTACGATGCAATATCGCCAAGCATTTTGTCGATTTTTTCACGGTCAACAATATCAAATGGTGTCCCTGCTTTCGTATCGTAATTGATTCCCAAAACCCTTCGCTCAGCTGTGATTGACGGATATGCAGGCAGCAGCTCATGTTCGATCTGTGCCAGAAAACGGCTGGGCTCTTTTCCAAACATCGGGTCACTTTCGGTATTGTATATCAAAGTGATTTCCTCTGCACGCTGGATCAGACGCCAGAAATGATAGGCATAGACTGCATCGCGCTCATATTGCAGCGGAAGTTTAAGCTCCCGTCTGACATCGTTCGGAAGGAAGCTGTCACCTTGTCCGCCGGCTGGAAGAAAGCCTTCGTTGGCACCCAGTATGATTACGTTTTTGAAATCAAGCGATCGGGTTTCAAGCATACCGAGAATCTGAATCCCTTTCAGTGGCTCACCTTTCAGCGGAATTTTGGCAACCTGCAAATGACGGCGGATAAAATAAACAACGGACCCGATGGTAATATCCGAAACATCGCCAAAATTTTTCAGGGTGTTGGAAAGTGCCTTCAGCATTGACTGCACGAGCCACGCAGCTTCATGTTCAAGGTCAACCTCGCGGCATTTTTCAAACAATTCGCCGGTCAGACTGATCAGTCGCGACAAGGCATCATCCCAGCTGTGGCAGGGCGATACCACACCCGGAATCAGCTCTTCGAATTTTTTCAGCAGCACCGTATCTTCCTTGTCACTCTCGCACCAGCGAAAATACCGTAGCCGGCCTGAGCTGATTTCATCAACAACTTCCGTAAAAGCACTTTTCTGTTTTTCATCAGGCAACAGCCGCAACAGAGGGTTGGAAACCAGCGCCAGGAGCTGTTCGTAGCGATATGTTCTGGTGGCACCATTCTCATTCAGTGTGCCTGAAATCAATTCCAGCTGCGCATTTACAAGTTGTCCAAGCAAGGTGTTTCGCAACGGATAACCCCCTGAGATATTGACCCGGTCGGCCCATTCTTCAGGCAGACTGCTGAGCAGCGGCATCATCAATCCCTCGTCGGCCAGCACCAGGACCGTATCGGTAAATGCATCGCTGTATTTGCTGTCGAGCAAAGTAAGCGCAGACTGCACCTGCGAATAGCCAAGCGGTGCGCCGATGAAATCAATTTTCTTTTTTGTGTTTTCGAAATATCGTGGCGTCTCACCGAAAGTTTTTGGCCATGTGTTTCTGTTCAGCCGCATGAAATGACCTGCTTCGTGATTGGGGTTGTCGAGATACCAGCTGTCGGCATCCCAGATCAGTACCGCCTGATCGCTCAGCAGGAGTTTGTTTATGTGTGCTTCTAGCGATGGAGTCACTGCATTGAGCCCGGCAAAGACAACGCGCGAAAAATCGGGAAAAGTTTCTTTCTGCGATAAAATGCGCGATGCCATGCCCTGATAGCACATTCCGGTTTCGTGGCATTTGTCCGAAAACAAGTGGTATATTGGGTTCAGCAACTGATAGAAGCTTAGGTATTTTTTCTGAAGCTCAGTCTCAGCTTCACCCGGCAGCCAGTTTTCGATTTCACGTACACGCATGAGGTAAGTGAAAACCTCGTCGGGGTCAAGAAGGTAGTCATCCACATCGTTAAAATCGGCAAGCAATGTTTTGCCCGTCGGCAGAAATTCATCTATCGGGAATGCGCTCTGTCCGGCGTGTTTTTTATAGACCGTGTACAGAAGTGTCAGCATGGTTGTTTCGTCCATTTTTCGCATGCCGCTCTGATCGAAAATATACTCTTCGATGCTGAAAATCTGCGGCAGCAGGATTGTTTTGCCTGCGGCCAGCGCAAGCGCCTTTTTCAGAAAAAGTCCGCCACGACGGCCGGGTACGACAATAGCCACAGAGCGGAAATCCGTTCCACAGCTTTCAATGATTTTTTTTGCGGTCTCCTGAATAAAACTCATTTTGAAAATGCATTATAATATGTATGTACGAACTGCTCCGCTTTTTGCAACACTTCCGGTTTGCCAACGTCGAGCCACTCGTGCGAAGCGTCATATTTTCTTATTTCAATGTCCCTGGCAAGATTCAAACAAGCCGGGATGAAACCAAAAACGCCACTTTCGCGCATCAGCAAAGGAAATTCAGGCGATACCATTGATATCCCGGAAAATGCAAAACGATTCACATGCCCTGGAAAATCATTGACAATGATATGTTCTCCTGTGCTCTCATTCATCCATCCGCACAAAAGGCCTTCATCGGAGAATTCGAGTTTTCTGGAGGTTTGACGGTCTTTCACAGCAAGCATGGCCGGCACAGCAGCTTTCAGAAAGTCTTTCTCAAATTGTCTGAAATCAAGATTGCTCAGAATATCGACATTGTGTATCAGAACCGGTTCATTGCCTTGCAGCATCAGTGCGGCATTTTTAAGTCCTCCGCCAGTATCGAGCAATAAATCCGTTTCGTCCGAAATCTGAATATTCAGTCCCTGAACCGGTTTGCGGCTGATGAAATCAATCACCTGCTCCGACAGATGATGAACATTCACCACCACATCGCGGATGCCGCATGAGGCCATTTTCAGCAGCAGCCATTCCAGAAGCGGTTTTCCGCCGACAACCACCATAGCCTTTGGGACATAATCTGTGATTGGCCGCAAACGCGTTCCCTTTCCTGCGGCAAATATCATGGCCTTCATGGTTGTCTTTCTTTAATGAATAAAATATTTTCAGGAGACCTGTTTTCTGAAATCAAATACAAAATGTAGGCGCCGTCAGCCAATCTGGCAATGTCGATTTCATGACTTCCGTTTTCTCTAAATGATCCTTGCGCCAATAATTGTCCGGAAGCCGCATAAATTCTGTAAAAGCGGAGATCGTCACCATTTACAAAAAGCTTATCCGATGTGGGATTAGGCCAGATGCTGATTTCCGGATTCAGCTGCATTTCTTCATTTCCGGCATGAACACAAACTGTGTCAAGCATCGATAAATAAACATCGTAAGCCGGTTTGGGATTACCCAGCGAATCGAGCAATCCGCGCGACTTAATGCTTTCAAGAAATTCAGGAGCATAAGTCAGGTACAGGTTCTGCTGATAATAAATGGCGGTCGTGTCGAAATCAGCCAGGTAATAATAACCCACCGCTTCGATCTGCGGCTCATTCATAGTGTACAGGAAAGTATTCCTGACAAATTCAGACTGGATATCATCGCGCTCTGGTATCAGGGCTGTTGTTACTCCGCAATCGGAAATAACAACCGGCTTACTTCCGCATCTGGCGAGCAAAACACTGATGATTGAATCAGAGGAATTGATTTCAGTGGTGTCCGCCATATAGTAGCTGTCAAGCGGCCACCACGAAACAGACATGATGTCTCCAATCAACAGAACGCTGTTCCAATAGTGATTGTCGGGGTTGAGCGGGCAGGACATGCTCACGCCGACTCCGAATTTGATGGATGGATAATGCAAATCGATGTAATCAGAAACTTTTCCGGCCATTATAAAAAATGAATCCCGCTCAGCCGGCCTGCTTTTGAAATAAATATCCGATTCGCTCCCCAACACAAAGTAGTCCAGAACCAGATGCATGGTATCGAGAAATGAAGTGATAAAGCGAAACATGGCTTTCGTGGTGTTGGTGTCAGTCAGCGGGTTTCCGCACCAGACGGGAGGCATCTGATTGGTGGCCGAAATCGGATTTTTGAATTGAAACAAATATTTTTCAATTCCCCCATTGGTTTTTGCCCACATAATCTCATCCCTGAAAGGAACGAGTGTGTTGCTGTCCATCATAACCTGAAGCTGTCGCCATGTACGGCCATCGCTCTGGAAGCCCTGCCCGTGTACCGACATGTCGAGATACCAGTTCTGCCGGTCGGTCTGGGACCAGCTAACAGGCCAAACAGGATTCAGCCCGTATTTTGAGGCCGGGCACTGCGCCATGGCTGGTCCTGAGAACAAAACAGCAGCAAGTAAAATCATTAAAGCATTGAATGACAGATTCTTCACAAAGAATGTTTTAAGTCATTAAAGATAGCAATAAGTTTCAGAACTGAAGAAGCCGGCAAATCAGAAGAAATGAACAAACCACATTGAAAATGAACTTAAAAGGCAGAATACCAGAGCAAACCAAAATTTTCAGCTGAAATGTAAATACCTCAGAATAAATATTTTTCCGATTGGGGTTTGTGTTTCAAAAAAAGTTTATATCTTTGCACTCCCGTTTCAAAAAGTATTGATTAACAACTGAAATCACTTACGATGTACGCAATTGTGGATATAGCCGGACAGCAGTTTAAAGTGGAAAAAGCCGGAAAAGTGTATGTTCATCGCCTGCAAGCCGAAGAAGGCAGCCAGATTGAACTGAAAAATGTATTACTGATCGACGACGAGAAAAACGTTCAGGTCGGAAAACCGAATGTTGACGGTGCCCATGTTCTGGCCCAGGTGGTTGAGCACATGAAAAGCGACAAGGTCCTTGTTTTCCACAAGAAACGTCGTAAAAGCTATCAGAAAATGAACGGTCACCGTCAATATATGACCCGCCTGAACATTCTTTCGATCGTGAAAGACGGTGTCAGCCTGACCGGCGACAATGCTCCTTCTGTTGAGAAAAGAGTAGTCGAAGCTCCTGTTAAAGTGAAAAAGGTGAAAGCTGTTGCTGAACCCAAAGCTGAAAAAGAAGAAGCTCCGGTGAAAAAAGCCGCTCCGAAAAAAGCTGCCGCTAAAAAACCCGCTGCCGAAAAGAAACCGGCTGCTGAGAAAAAGCCCGCTGCTAAAAAACCGGCTGCAAAGAAAACCAAGAAGGACGAATAAATCCTAAATCGTTAACGCTTAAAATCTTTAGATATGGCTCATAAAAAAGGTGTCGGTAGTTCAGAAAACGGTCGCGAATCCCACAGTAAGCGACTCGGTGTGAAAATCTACGGCGGACAGATTGCCAAAGCCGGCAACATTATCGTACGCCAGCGTGGTACCAAACATCATCCCGGTGAAAACGTAGGAATTGGTAAAGACCATACGCTTTTCGCACTCAATGATGGTATTGTGGAATTCCGCAAAACAAAAGATGAAAAATCAATTGTTACTGTAAAGCAGGCCTAAGCTCTGAATAAATAAGTTACTGTGAACCACCTTCGGCTGCGGAGGTGGTTTTTTTATACGCAGAGAATTT
>CAZJOL010000177.1:0-5989 GCA_964547605.1 uncultured Bacteroidaceae bacterium
CTGTTCTTGCCCATTTTTGCCCATTTTTCTATTTTTTTGCTGCAATGTGGGTTAAGGTCATGAATAAATTCCACACGTCCACCTCCAAGCATTGATCCACATTGAAGAAAATAATTATATTCCCAGAATAATCTAACAAGCTGAGTTTTTACTCCTTTTTTAGAAGTTATTCCATATCCCACACCATAAGTTCTGGTTCGAATTCCATCTTCTCTTGGTATATTTGAAAAGGTTCCATATGTTCTTCCAAAATCAAAATTAAATTCGTTGGTTTTACTCAGATTGTAGGCTAATGAAGTATACCAGGAATTTCCAAAAAATTTGTATTTAGGAATATTCTTATGAACTAAATAAAAAGTGTCGCCTTTTTCAATTACTAAAGATGAATCCGTTCTTTGTCCAAACACACTATTTATGTGAATCATGACTAACGTCAGAAATAATAATTTTATAAAATTGCTCATAAGTGTTTTATTCTATATGGCCCATGATGACTTGCAGACGCAATAAAACAAACGCTGGGTCTGTCCGAATCTTTTTTGCCGCGTCTAATCCTTTCATTTTTGAAGTAAAAGTGCAATTATTCAAAATTGTTTCATCATTCATTGGAACAACAAATATAAAAAATAACTTAACACTCTTAGGATTTTTTCCGCACCCTTTGCATGCCACACCGAATCAGTCTTCACCGCAGGTAAGGGCTGATTCACACTTGTCCGCCCATCATGTCACGCCAGTGACTGATGCCGGCGGGTCTGTGCAAATAAGACCTGCTGAGGGTGTTGAATCTGTGTTAATCTGTGTAATCTGCGGACAAAAAAGTGGATATGCCGCGTCGGTTTTCTGGGAGATCCCGGCACAGTAGCAGAAGCTGTTTCGCAATCGGAGACCGGGAACTTAGTGGTATAGGGATTTTTGAGTTTTGGTGTCTTCGTGGCAGAACCCCTCTGCGTCTCCGCGAGCTCAGCGCGAGATTCCTTATCTCTCAGGGTGCCACACTGAATCAGTCTTCATCGCAGATGAATGCTGATTCGCACTTGTCCGCCCATCATGTCACGATAGTGACTGATGCTGGCGGGTTAGCGTTCATAAAACCTGCTGAAGCAAAGAAGTTTCTTCGCGTAGATTCGCGTAATTAGCGGAAGAATGTTTTCGTGTCTTATGCCCTTCGTGGCAGAATTTCCCTACTTTTGAATGTCGTAAACATTAGCTGTTATGGACTTCACACTTCGTCCCTGGAGAAAATCGGATCTGAAATTTCTGCTGAAATATGCCGACAATCCGCGCATAGCCATGAATCTCACCGATATGTTCCCGTACCCATACACAAAACAATCGGGTAAACGGTTTCTGAAAATGGCCCGCAGCGGTGATCCCGTTCGCATATTTGCTATCGAAATCGATGGAGAAGCGGTCGGTTCTATTGGTTTGTTCCCTCTTTCGGACATCCGCCGCAACAATGCAGAGATCGGCTACTGGCTCGCAGAGCCATTCTGGGGCAAGGGTATCATGACCGAAGCAGTAAAGCAAATGGTGGAATATGGTTTCAAAACGTTCGACATCAACCGCATTTATGCCGGCACTTTCGGCCGCAACACCGGCTCGCAGCGCGTTCTCGAAAAAGCCGGATTCACCCTCGAAGCCCGCTTCGAAAAAACCTATGTGAAAAACGGCGAACTGGAAGATGAAGTGGTGTATGCAATCAGGCGATAGGCGATAGTCGTCAGGCATAAGGCGACGGCTGACGACTGAATACTGATTACTGAAAGCTGATTTCGTATTTAGCTTACTGCTCGCCGCTCACCGTTCACTGTTGTTTATGAACTTTTCTCCCGAATTCATCTTATCTTGCACTAATTTCCAAAAACCACTGTCATGAACCACCGCCTGCTTTACCGGATTTACAGGCTCAGAGCCAGAATCCTCAGAAATATGCTTGCCCTGCTCAGCTTTTCCGCATTGATTTCTTCGTGCAGCAGCGCCTCAGACAAGCAAAATGTCGTTACCGAAGATTCTCTTAAACAGGTTGAAGTGAACCAACGCATGGATTCTGTGTTTAAAGAAAATGAAAAGCTGAAATCCATTATCGATTCAATGAAGGCAAAGGACAGGGAAGACAGCATTGCTGCATCGAAAAAACAGACAACCATTTATGTGGCTCCGGTTATTCCGGTCGACCCGGGCCCGATCTGCGAATATGGCGTGCCGCCTGTTTACGAGCCCGATCCGATCCAGGATCAGCCCATGTACGTCGTACCTGTTCCGGATCAAATTCTGACTAAATACGGTGTACCAATACCAGTAATACCTGATCAGATTCAGACCAAATACGGCATACCGCGCAATTAGTATATGAGCAAACAAGGTAAAAATATTTTCTTCAAACTGAATGCAGCACTGCTGCAACGATTGCTTGTGCTGCTCAGTATGCCGCTGTTTGCAACAGCCTGCAGTGTGCCGAGGCAAGCGCAGAATGCTTCTATGCCCGTTGACACAACCCGGCAATTGGTTGTAAGCGTGCCTGAACCAATTGACACAATGCCGGAAATAAAGGCTGATTCAATAATCCCTGTTTATGAATGTCCTGTCACCGTGACGCCTTGCTATGGGGTTGTTGCAACACCCATTATTCAGGAAAGCATTGATGTTAATTTCGAAATCCCCGAGTTGTAAAATGAAAAACTATTTCAAAGGCTTTAATTATTTCAGAGCTGCTTTGCTGAAAAGGGTGCTGATATTATTGAGTCTGCCGGTTATGATTTCAGGTTGTAAAACTTCTGAAAAACAGGTCTCAGAGCCAGATTCACAAATGCAGGATTCAATCATTGTTGCACCGGCAGATACAACAAAGCCCAACTATTACAATCCCGAAATCCAGACCGACTACGGTGTCATTCAGATTACGCCAAAATACGACACAGCCCGGCCTGTACCACTCTATGGCGTGAAAGTCCCGGTAATTCCAAAACAATAATAAGTCGTGCGAAGTATTTTTACTTCGCACACAAGCATTTTGCTATCTTTGACTATCCAAACCCAAACCACATGAGCCACAAAATCCGTTACCGTCTGTTATTGCTCAATGCCCGCCTGTTGCGGAACATGCTTGCCATCATTGGACTTGCCGGTTTTCTGTCGGCCTGTTCTGGCAGTAGTAAAAAAGAAAACGAGGTGAATCAGGATTCGCTGAACAAAGTAAAAGAGCAGCAGCGCCTTGATTCCATTGCAAAAGCAAAAGACGACAGTCTGGCTCAGGTGCATGCCGATTCGCTCGCAAAAGCCCGGGAGGATAGCATGAGAAAAGCAAAGGAACAATACAATCAGCAGCATATGATAACAAAGTATGGCGTGCCTTACAATCCGCATGAAAACATTACGCCGACCAAATATGGCCCGCCATCAGATTATCAGCGAAATTGAGAAACAGGAACAGGTTGGTTAAATCAGACAGGAAATGAATGGTCTTCGGCTGTGGATATTGAGAAAATCGGCAGTATTTCTGACGAAAGCCCTGTTGTTTTTCGGTGCGGGAAGCATTTGGATTTCTTGCACCAGCAATTCAGATCCGGCAACCGGAGCTGCTCCGCGCAATGACTTCCCGGTAGACAGTGCAATGAAGGAAAACCGTTCATTACCGGTTATTCAGGAGGCCATCTATGAGGAGTCAGACCTGGTTCCTACATTATATGGGGTTGTCCCGGTTTATAATCCCGATATTCAACCTGCGGTGGATTATGGAGTATTGCCTGATTACAGGCCATCGGTCGATGACAGACCGATAAACGAAAAAGAATAAAAAACAGATCGACATGACCAGACTGAGAAGAAGATTTCCACTGAAGAAACGAATGGTGTTCAATATACATGCACGCTATGTTCGCGTACAAGCCAAACTTCACGACCTGAGCTATTTTTTCTGGGAATGCACATCGCGCTGCAACATTGCCTGTCTGCATTGCGGTAGTGACTGCAAAATAGTTGAAAACGCGCCCGACATGCCGGCCGAAGACTTTCTGAATGTATGCCGTCAGGTGGCAAAAAGATACAATCCGAATAAAGTGATGATCGTTGTATCAGGCGGAGAACCGCTTGTACGCAAAGATCTCGAAGTGGTCGGAACAGAACTGAAAAAAATGGGATTCCCCTGGGGCATGGTGAGCAACGGCTACGCCATGACGCCCGAACGTTTTCGCTCGCTGCGTGAAGCCGGTCTCCGTTCGGCAACCATCAGTCTTGATGGGCTGAAAGCCAATCACGACTGGCTGCGGGGCAGGGAAGGATCGTTCGAACGCGCGGTAGACGCCATTAAACTGCTGGCTGCCGAACCAGGCATGGTGTACGATGTGGTTACCTGCGTCAATCAACGAAACTTTGGAGAACTTGACCAGATCAGGGATTTCCTGATTGGGCTTGGCGTAAAAAGGTGGCGGTTATTTATGATCGATCCCATCGGTCGCGCTGCTCAAAACCCGGAGCTGATGCTGGATGATGAAAAATTTCGCGCTGTTTTCGATTTCATACTGCGCACCCGTGCAGAAGGCAAAATAAAAGCTGCAACTGGCTGCGACGGCTTTCTCGGCGATTACGAAGGCCTCGTGCGCGCCGGCGTTTTCTTCTGCCGCGCCGGCATTCACGTAGGTTCGGTGTTAGCCAACGGCGATATCTGTGCCTGTCCCAATATCAACCGGGGCTTTGTGCAGGGCAATATTTACAAAGACGATTTTCTCGATGTCTGGGACAACCGCTTCAAGGAATTCCGCGATCGCAAATCTTTCAAAACAGGCTCCTGTAAAAACTGCGACCTGTGGAAATGGTGTCGCGGCGATGGCATGCATTTGCACGAACCCGGCAACCCGAATCCGCTGGAATGCAATTATAAAAAGCTGTATCCGGATACATGTACAAAATAATTTGTCAATCAATGATTTCAGAAGTCATCAAGAAAAAGTGTTTCACCTCTTCCGGGTTTCTGAATCTGACTCCGAATGATGCATACGAAGCATGTCTGAACGGCGCAATGCTGCTCGATGTACGCGATCCTGCACTCACAGCTTTCAAACAGTTTGGGGTGCCCGAATTCATCTCGTGCCATCATATAAAGTTGAAAGAATTTGCAGATCATCTGCCCGATAATCGTGTGCTCATCGTAGCCGATTCGGCCGGTTTGTTCAGCCATGAAGCTATGGATATTCTGAAGGACCTTGGATTTGAAAACATCATCAATCTGGCCGGCGGTCTGGTGGAATGGGAGCGCGACGGCATGCCGGTGGTGGTCGATAAAAACGAGCGCCTGAGCGGCAGCTGTGTGTGTCAGCTGCGTCCGAGAGAAAGAAAAGGGTAAACCTCCCCGACATTTTAGCGTCAGCTTGGATAGGCTGACAAGAAGCATTGCTGACCTGGAATCGTCGGGGAGAAAGGAACAAAAGCACCCAGCAGCCTGTCCGCCTTTTGATGGAATTTCGTACCCGCAAAAAAGCTTATGGGTGAAACATGGTCACGCGTCGGGAGACGCGCGCCCAATCTTGATAGTATTTCTGGCGGGGAGTTTATCCTGCAGCGGCAGGACCAAAATGTTGAGTGCTCCCCGACAATTTGGTGTCAGTTTGGCAAGGCAGACGTCGATGTAAAAATATTTCGTCTTTTTACGAAACATTTCAATTATTTCGTATTTTTGCGAAATATAAAAATGAATTCTTATGGAAATCAAAGTTCTGGGCACAGGATGTGCCAATTGCAAAAATCTGGAAGCAGCAACACGCAAGGCTGTTGAGGAGCTGGCTATAGAAGCCACAGTTGTTAAAGAGGAAGACATCATGAAAATCATGGGCTACGGCATTATGCGCACCCCTGGTCTGGTTATTGATGAAAAGGTCGTCCTCTCGGGCCGCGTACCTTCGGTAAGCGAGATCAAAGAAATCATTGCAAACGCAAAATAGTTTGAATGAAAAAGAAAGCAGAATTTAAACCGGAGCACAAAGAGCTGGCAATG
>CAZJOL010000178.1:0-5988 GCA_964547605.1 uncultured Bacteroidaceae bacterium
TCGAGCGCGAGTTCAAACATGCGTCTGATATCGCCGTTTTTATCCCAGTATTCGGCGCCAAGAACCAGTTTGTTTTTGAGAAAACGATATGCTATACCCGTATTGATGCGTGTCAGAGAAAATTCGTTTTCGGATTTGAAAGAATCATAGCGACCGACAACAGAAAATTTTGTCTTTGGAATTTTGAATTCTCCGAATAAGGCGAAACCTGAATTTTTGCAGGAATTGATTAATGTGTCGGTGTATAACCCGGCATAATCGCCAAGGCCGCTGTAATACTGTGCCATGAAAACATGGTATTTGCTTTCGGATGAAAGGTAAATCACATTCATATTAAAGTCTGCGTCATTTGCAATGTTCGCTTTACCATTGGCATAGGCGTAGCCGAATTGCAGTCCCGGCATGAAAGCCGGCAGCGGCCGCAGTGTCAGACGTGCTTCAAATGTTTTGTTGTTGTTGCGCTCAATATCGTGATAACCACCGCCGTTGTACAATCCAAATGAGAAACTGCCGTATTTTCCGGGATATGCTGAATTGACTTCTTTCTGATATTGTTTATCAATCTCGCCTCCGATGAGGCCTTCGTATATGAAGCCGAAATCGGCCGAACTCAGCACATTTGTTTTTTCGAGAAACATGGGGCCCATGACACGGTATGCGTTGATTTTTGCTCAAACTCAATCCACGGACGCGGCACCATTCCTATTGAAAAGGATCCCTGCTGGAATTCCGGAAGAAAATGTATTTTCTGCTGCAGATATAAATATTTCAGTCTCATTTCGACATTTCCTGCGTCGTCGCCTTCTGTATCGAGCGTGATATCCTGTGTGTAGCGCGCCGTAAGATTTTCAGTCAGATGGCTTTCAATGGTGAAATAGCCGCGCTTGAGTTCAATCTGATATAATGAATCATGATCGTCGTAATTGCCCGAAATGAACCACTGGCCTGAGATTTCAGTGTTTTTCAGAAATGATTTTGCCGGCTTTATGGTATCCTGTGCCATCAGATTTACTGGTACAAGTGCAGTAGCAAAAAGCAGAAAGATTACTGATAATTTGTTCATGCGGAATAAATTTTTGCAAACTTATCAATTCAATGTTAATTCAATGTTACCGAAAAAATACCAAATCTCCACTTTCAGCAACTTTTAATTAACATGAAGACAGAAACAAATCTTTTTAATACATATAGCAATAACCAATCATTGGAGGTAAAACGGCATCAGCTGCCTTAATAAATGACCAGCTTAAAACCAACGGAAAAAATGACTACTTTTGCAAAAATTAGAGACTGGAAGTGATGACTGGAAATACTTATTGTGTGATTATGGCAGGGGGGCTCGGAACACGTTTCTGGCCCATGAGCCGTACATTGAAACCCAAGCAGTTTATCGACGTGCTTGGTATGGGAAAAACCTTGATTCAGCTTACATTTGACAGACTGCTGAAAATTTGTCCGGCTGAGAATATTCTTGTAGTAACGAATGAAAATTATGTTGAGCTGGTAAAAAAACAGCTGCCGTTAATAAATCCGGACAATGTCCTGTCGGAGCCATCCAGACGCAACACGGCTCCATGCATTGCCTATGCTGCATACAGAATAAATTCCTTCGACCCGGATGCAACCATGATTGTGTGCCCATCCGATCATATCATTTTTGACGAGGATGCATTCATCGAACATCTCAGATCTGCCACTGCTGCTTCACAGAAAAACAGCTGGCTGATGACGCTGGGTATCATGCCAACACGTCCTGATACCGGATACGGGTACATTCAGTTCCTCGACGGCGAAAAGGTGGAGGGTGATTCAAGAATTAAAAAAGTAAAAACCTTTACAGAAAAACCGCAGCTGGAGCTGGCAAAGGAATTCATTAAAAGTGGTGATTTTCTCTGGAACAGTGGTATTTTTATCTGGACAACCAAAAGCATCATCGATGCTTTGCAGAAACATGTTCCTGATATGAGTGCCTTGTTTGCAAAGGGAAATAAAATCTATCGCACCGTTGATGAAGCTGACTTTATTTTTCAGACATATATGCTTTGCAAAAACATTTCCATTGACTACGCAATAATGGAAAAAGCATCGAATGTGTATGTTGTTGCTTCCGATTTCGGATGGAGCGATCTTGGCACCTGGGGCTCGCTTTACGAAAACCGGCAGCGCGATCAGAACGGAAATGCCATTGTCGGTAAAAATGTGATGATGTACGATTCGAAAAATTGTCTTGTCCACATGCCTCAGGAAAAAATGGTATTGTTGCAGGGGCTGAACGATTATATTGTTGTCGAGTCCGATCACATTCTGATGGTCGTTAGAAAAGAAGATGAACAGAACATCCGTCAGTATGTCAACGATGTTATGATTGAAAAAGGCGAACAGTTTACCTAATTATTCAACATAGTGTCAGTGTATCATCAGATTCTGGGGGTTCCGGAAAGCGCTTCCATTCAGGAAATCAAGAAGGCGTACCGTACACTTGCACTCAAATTTCATCCCGATAAGAATCCTGCTCCGGATGCTGCCGATCAGTTTATCCGTGTTGCCGAGGCGTATGAAATTCTGACAGGTGAACGGAAGCAAAAGCAAAGCAGCTATGCACGACCGGTTTCTTATGAAGATCTGGCGCGCGAAAGGGCAAAGGCCTATGCGCGGATGCGCTACGAAGAATTCCGTAAGCAATGCGACGCTTTCGAATCAACACCAATGCACAAGCTGCTTTGGCCGGCCTGGGTGAATTTTATTTTCATTGCCATCGCTTTGTTTTTTATTACGGACAGCCTTCTTCCAAAACAAATCAAGGTGTGCAGCTTTGAACTTTCCGAGAAGAAATATTTTATGGCCTGTGATAAAAAACTCACACTGTCCGAGGAACATCTGCTCAACGGCCTGCCGGTCGGAGACGCTGTTCTGTTGCGGGTTACACCAATTGTCGGTTATATTTCTTCCTATGATGTGGTGGGTGATAATATCGATCGTTTTCTGCATGTTCAGAACAGCGAAACCGAATACATTGCCGCCATGTATCTGTTGCTGGCTCTTGCGGTTTTAACCCTGATGAACAAAACAAAAAAAATCGAGAATAAACTGCTCATCAAGATCGGAATGTGCATTGCAACCGTGGCTTATGGCGTCGTGTTTTTAATGTGGCTAAATCAATAAAGCGTTTTGACAAATTTCAATTACATAGAATCCCGGCTGGGTTTTTCGGAAATCAGATCCAGACTGCTGACCGACTGTTATACGCCGGTTGGCCGTGAGCTTGCTATTCAGGCATTTTTCAGCTACGATGCCGATTTCATTGTGAGAAATCTGCGGCTGACTTCGGAGATGAAATACATCAATGAGTTTCTGGGAGGCGTACCTGCACTTGCCTTTGATGATTTCCGCGCAGAGCTTCAACATCTGAAAACGCCCGGAACTGCGGTCGATATTCCGGTATTGCAGGCCATCGCTTTTATCATTGAAAAGTTGTCCGATCTGCGCGCATTATTCTCTCAGAATGAAGGGCAAACACCTTTGCTGTGTGATTGGATCAATCAGATTATGTTTGATTCTTCACTCGCTAAACGCATCGGTGAAGTGATTGATGAAGATGGCGAAATCCGCTCTTCGGCATCGGAAAGACTTGCTGAAATCAGAAAAGAAATAACCGGTCAGCGAAAGAAAATCGAAAGGACCATTCAGTCCATGCTGAAAAGTCTTAAAGAAAAAGGTCAGGTCGATGAGGATGTTAATCTCAGTATTCGCGGCGGTCGTCTGGTGATTCCGGTGCATGCCTCGAAAAAGCGCATGATCAAAGGCGTTGTGCTTGATGAATCAGCAACGGGACAAACAGTTTTTATTGAACCGATTGAAATTTTTGAACTGAACAACGAAGTTCAGGATCTTGAATTTGAAGAAAAGCGTGAAATTATTAAAATTCTGACTGCGCTTGCAGACCGCATAAGGCCGCAGATTTCGGAATTGTTTGAACATATTGATTTTATCGGAAAGATTGATTTCATTAATGCGAAATCGAAACTTGCCATTTTATATAACGCTGTAATGCCGGTCATTTCGGAAGATCGCAGAATGACCATCATGCAGGGAAGGCATCCGGTGCTTGAAGAATCGCTGAAAAAGTCGGGCCGGAAAATTATCCCGCTTGATCTGGAGCTCGGTCCTGAGCAGCGCATGATTATCATCAGCGGTCCGAATGCGGGAGGAAAATCGGTGGCGATGAAAACAACCGGATTGCTGCAGTACATGTTCCAGTGCGGTTTTCTGGTGCCGGCTGCAGAAGGCACCGTATTGTTTCCGTTCGATGAAATTCTGGCGGATATCGGTGATCAGCAATCGATCGAAAATGATCTGAGCACATATTCTTCTCACTTGCTTAACATGAAGCAATTCATGCAAAAGGGCAATGAAAGAACGCTGATACTAATAGATGAGTTTGGCAGCGGCACCGAACCCGAGAGCGGGGGAGCCATAGCTGAAGCGGTGCTCGAAGTGCTGAATCAAAGCATGTGCTATGGTGTAGTTACGACGCACTATTTTAATCTGAAAATGTTTGCGTCGAATCACACTGGTGTAATCAACGGAGCAATGTTGTTTGATAATGAGCAGCTGAAACCGCTCTACAAGCTTAAAACGGGAAAGCCAGGCAGTTCATTTGCTCTTGAAATCGCTTCATCCATCGGTTTGCCAGAGGATGTTATTTCGAATGCTTCATCGCGGATAGGCAAGGGCAGGATTGAGATGGAGAAGATGATTCAGGACCTGGAAAATGAAAAACAGAAACTCGAAGACCGTCGAAGACAGATTGAAGTTGCGGAGGATTTTGTAAGCGAATTGATTGAGAAATACAATAAGCTTAATAAAAGCATTGTTGAGAAACGCGACCGCATCATTGCGAAAGCGGAGAGTGAAGCGAAAAATATTCTTACAGATGCTAATGCACTTATTGAAAAAACAATTCGCGACATCAAGCAGGAACAGGCCGCAAAAGACAAGGTGAAAGCCATTCGTACGGAATTTGAAAAGAAGGCGTCATCGCTGAAAACAACAAAGGAAAAAGCGGTTGAACCGTTGCCATTGAAAAAAACAAATCACGTTGCAGAAGTGCCTAAGCGACCGCTTGCAGTCGGTGATTCAGTGCGCCTTGACGATGGAACGGAAACAGGAACGATAATAGAAATCAAGAATAAAAAAGTCAGGGTTCAGTTTGAGCTTGCTACTTTAACCGTAGATTCGGCGCGGCTTTCGGTTGTTTCTGGTCAAAAGCAGAAGCAGAATTATCCAAAGAAAAAGGTCAATCTGATTTCAGAAAAAAAGGAAGCGCAACATCAGCTCGATTTCCGCGGCAAGAGCGCCATTGATGCCATCACTGAGCTTGATAAATTTCTCGATGATGCATTGCTTACCGGTATCAGATCGTTTTCAATTCTGCATGGAAAGGGCTTTGGAATTTTGCGCAAAGAAATCCGGAATCATCTGCGGCAATACAAGGACATGCTTGAATTCACTGATGCACCCGTGCAAATGGGCGGCGAGGGGATTACGCTGGTGAGGTTTCTGTAAATACTAAATACGAGATACGAAACTCTTTAAGCGGTGAACGGTGAGTAGTGAACGGTGAGCTGTGATGATATGGAAATGTGCGACTTCGTCAATGTGATGCTTCGCATTTGTGGGAATATTAGATTGTCACTTTTGTCTTTGTACACTTCGACAAGCTCAGTGCAGAGCTTTTATCTTTTGTCTTGAACGAATGTGGAAATGTGTTGCTCCGCTCATGTGACACCTGCGGCGTATGTGCAAATATGAGATTCTGGAAATGATGTGGAATTGTGTTGCCCCCTGACTTCGCCACTGGGACACCCATGTTTTTTTCTGAAGTTTTTGAGGAGATTCATCCAATAAAAACAAAGGAATAGTGTAAATACTTATTGTGGATTTTCCCTGACCTGCAGCGCAGGTCAAACAATAATAGCCCGGCCAGAA
>CAZJOL010000179.1:0-5981 GCA_964547605.1 uncultured Bacteroidaceae bacterium
TATGGCGATGATGCGACAAATCAAATTTCGCAAA
Organism: uncultured Bacteroidaceae bacterium; assembly: GCA_964547605.1. GTDB lineage: Bacteria > Bacteroidota > Bacteroidia > Bacteroidales > DTU049 > GWF2-43-63. Next base: position 35 of record CAZJOL010000179.1, read on the forward strand.
ATCGCATTAACGCATAATCGCATTAACGCATAATCGCCATAGTATGATTACACATCAGACTCTTCCATGTCCTTCATTGCATTGCGGACACTTGAAGGTCGGTTCGATTGCAGAAGTTGTTGTTTTTCAAGGTCTCTCATTTTCTTACAGACAAAGTATTAAATATTTTACAATTCTGTTTTGGAAATCTTTAATGTATGCAGATATTACGATGTATTCAAATCCATTGTCCAGAATGGCTTTACAGCATTTCCAATTTCCACAGCCCGCATTCAATCAAATTTAATTATTAATATTGTTTGAAATTTTGTGGAAATACTTTGATATTTAGCAAATTCTGAAAGATATTCACTAATTTTGCAAACTAACCAGAAAATTTAAAGTACGAAACACGAAGATATGGGGTACATACAGTTCGATAAAAAGCAGCTAATCAACCTCGAATACGTTCTGAATAAGGAAATTCTGCGTACAAACAGGGCTGGGGCTTATGCCTCGACAACTATCATTGGATGCAACACTAGAAAATATCATGGCTTGTTGGTATGTCCTCAACCGGCCATTGACAACGAATTGCATGTTTTGCTCTCCTGCATCGATGAAAGTATTATTCAACACGACAGCGAATTCAACCTGTCTCTGCATCGGTTTCCCGGCTCATGGTCGCCCAAAGGACACAAGTATCTGGTGGACTTCGATTCGGAACCAACGGTGGCCCTTTTCTACCAGGTGGGCGGTGTGCTGCTGAAAAAGGAAATGCTTTTCGGCGTTGATGACAGAATTCTGATCCGATACACACTGCTCGAAGCGCATAGTCCTACCAAACTGCGCCTGCGGCCTTTTATGGCTTATCGCCAGCGACACAACCTGAGTAAGGCCAATGAATTTGTTGACCGGAAATATTCCGTTATCAACGGAGGTATCAAAACCCGCATGTACAAAGGCTACAGCTACCTGCACTATCAGTTTTCACGCGATGCCGGATATGTTCACGTGCCCGACTGGTATTACAATTTTGAATATCCGAAAGATCTCGAAAGAGGATACGATGGCCACGAAGACCTCTTTACACCTGGCTATTTCGAGGTTGATATTGTCAAGGGAACTCCTCTGATTGTGTCGGTCGGCACGTCGGAAATGGATCCTAAAAATCTTACCCGGACTTTTACACGTGAACTGAACAAGCGCACACCGCGAAGCAGTTACTGGAACTGTCTGAACAATTCTGCCAATCAGTTTATTGTCACCCGCGAAAAAAAAACGGAGATTGTGGCCGGCTATCCGTGGTTTGGCCGCTGGGGGCGCGACACGCTGATTTCGCTTCCCGGGCTCACGCTTACACGTGACATGGATCTTACTTTCAAATCGGCCATCGATTCGCTAATCATGGATATGAACGGGCCATTGCTGCCCAATGTCGGCTCGGGAAAAGACGCGGCATTCAATTCCATTGATGCGCCGCTGTGGCTCTTCTGGGCATTGCAGCAATATGTGCTGATGGCGGCTGCCAGCGAAAAAAATGTATGGGATGATTATGGCCCGACCATGAAAATCATTCTCAACGGGCTGCGCAACGGCAAAGTGAATGGCATAAACATGAAACCAAACGGTCTGCTGTACGCCCTTATTCCCGGAAAAGCACTTACATGGATGGATGCCATTGTTGACGGGAAGCCGGTTACACAGCGTGGCGGACTGGCCGTCGAAATCAACGCGCTCTGGTACAATGCCATCATGTTTGCATTGCAGCTTGCAGAAAAATGCGGCGATGAAAATTTTGTACTGAACTGGAAAGCCATTGCAGAAAAAATTCCGGTTTCATTCAAGGATACATTCTGGTCAAAGGACAAAGGATACCTGGCCGATTATGTTGATGGAGATTTCAAGGACTGGAGCGTACGTCCGAACATGGTGTTTGCTGCATCACTTCCTTACAATCCGATAAGTGAAAAAATCAGACAGCTCATCATTGACAAGATACGTCAGGAATTGCTCACTCCGCGCGGCCTGCGTACACTCAGCCCAATCGATTCAAAATACAAAGGCAATTACGAAGGCACCATCCGCGATCGCGATCTGGCTTATCATCAGGGAACAGTGTGGCCTTGGCTGCTCAGTCATTATGTCGAGGGCTTTCTGAAGATTTACGGAAAAGAAGGTGTGGAGCAGGTGAGACCATTGTATGAAAATATGGAATCCACATTATTCGAACATGGAGTCGGCACCATCAGCGAGGTGTACAGCGGTGACCCGCCACATCGTCCGGGTGGCGCCATTTCGCAGGCATGGAGCGTCTCGGAGATTATGCGCATAAAATGGATGATTGACAAATACACCGGAGAATCATGAGAGTTCTGATGTTTGGGTGGGAATTTCCTCCGCATATCACCGGAGGTCTTGGTACAGCCTGTTTAGGGCTTACCCGGTCGCTTGCGCGTATGAATACCGATGTGCTCTTTGTTGTGCCGCGTGCCTTTGGCGACGAAGACACCAGCATGGTGACACTCGTGAATGCATCGGATGTGGAAGTTGATCTCGAGAAATCGGAATACAGCGAATTCTGGAAACGCATTCAGTACATGTCTGTCGCATCTGACATTATACCATATGTCGGGCCGGTTGAATATTCACACACACACGTTAAAAAACACAAAAAGGAATTTCACAGCAACAGCATTTTTTCGCACCGATACACATTCAGCGGCTCCTACGGAAAGGACCTGATGTACGAAGTGTCGCGCTACGCCTTGATTGCAAGTGGGATTGCCGCTAAAAATAGTTTCGACATCATTCATGCACACGACTGGCTCACCTATCCGGCAGGCATTGCAGCCAAGCAGGTGAGCGGAAAGCCGCTGGTGATCCACGTTCACGCAACTGAATTCGACCGTTCCGGCGAACATGTCAATCAGCGTGTGTACGATATTGAACGTGAAGGAATGATGCAGGCCGACCGCGTAATCACTGTATCAAATCTGACACGCAATATTGTGATCGAACGCTACGGCATCGATCCGGACAAGGTTTTCACAGTGTACAATGGTGCCGATGCTTTTCAGGCACCTGCGATTGAGCGAATCGATAAACCGTTTCCTGAAAAGGTGGTTACATTTCTTGGCCGCATTACCTTTCAGAAAGGTCCCGATTATTTTGTCGAAGCGGCAAAAAAGGTTCTGGAGAAAGATGAGAATGTGCGCTTTGTCATGGCGGGTTCGGGCGATATGCTGCCGCGCATTGTACGCATGGTGTCGAAACACAGGATGGGACACAAATTCCATTTCACCGGATTTCTGAAAGGCAACGATGTGGACAAAATGTTTTCGTACAGCGATGTGTATGTGATGCCCAGTGTGTCTGAACCTTTTGGCATATCTCCGCTTGAAGCCATGCGAAGCAGTGTGCCGGTTGTTATTTCGCGCCAGTCGGGCGTTGCAGAGGTGTTGCGTCATGCATTGAAGGTCGATTTCTGGGATGTCGATGCCATGGCCGACAGCATTTACGGTTTATTGAATTATCCGGCACTTTCGCGCATGTTTTCGCGGTTCGGCCGCAACGAAGTTGAAGATCTGAAATGGGACAATGCTGCGGCATCGGTCCTGAGTGTTTATCAGCATTTAGTATAGGAGGCGTTTTATGAGGTCAATCTGTTTCTACTTTCAGGTGCATCAGCCATTCAGGCTGCGCAATTACCGTTTTTTTGAAATTGGCAACAACCATCATTATTTCGATGATTATCAGAACCGCTACATTCTGCGCCGGGTGGCCGATAAATGCTACCTTCCGATGAATAAGCTCCTGCTCGATCTGATCAATGAATTCGGTCATCAGTTCAAAGTGTCATTTTCCATTTCGGGTGTTGCACTCGAACAGTTTTCGAAATACACACCAGAGGTTATTGACAGCTACAGAGCGCTTGCTGAAACAGGTTGCGTTGAATTCATTGCTGAAACGTACAGCCATTCGCTCGCGGCTTTGCGCAGTGAGCAGGAATTCAGAACCCAGGTGAAACGGCAGCAGCAGTTGCTTAACGATCTGATCGGATATCAGAGCACGACTTTCCGCAACACAGAGCTGATCTATTCAAACGAAATCGGCGACATGGTTTACCGCATGGGCTACGATGTCATGCTCACCGAAGGCGCCAAACATGTGCTGGGCTGGAAAAGTCCGAACTACATGTATTGCAACGCGCAGAATCCGCGACTGAAATTGTTGCTGAAAAATTTCCGTCTGAGCGATGATATCGCTTTTCGTTTCTCGCAGCAAAGCTGGGAAGGATGGCCGCTGACCGCTGAAAAATTTGTTGACTGGCTCAATCAGGTCGATCCGCGCGAAGAAGTGGTGAATCTGTTTATGGATTATGAGACTTTTGGTGAACATCAGTGGCCTGAAACCGGAATCTTTGATTTCATGCGGGCTCTGCCGGGAACTGTTTTTGCAAACAGTAATTTCAGTTTCAATACACCGAGCGAACTTGGACGTATGATGCAGCCGGTTGCACCGGTTCATGTACCATTCCCGATTTCATGGGCCGACGAAGAGCGCGACCTCACGGCATGGCTGGGCAACGATCTGCAGGATGATGCCTTTGATACATTGTATAGTCTTTCTGAAAAAATGGAGTATGTGATGAATTACTCCCGCAACATGGAGTCGGTTGCTGCAGAAAGTGGCATGGGCATGAAAGTGAGTGCCGATGAGCTCCGCAAGCTGCACGAAGACTGGCTGAAACTGCAGACCAGCGACCATTTTTACTACATGTGCACCAAGTGGTTTGCCGATGGCGATGTGCATAAATACTTCAATCCATACGGCACACCGTACGATGCCTATATCAATTTCATGAATGTGCTGAGTGATTTTATGCTGCGTCTGAGTCAGCATACGTTTCTGAGTAGTGCTCTGGAAACCGCACTGGTGGCCGAAGAACCAAAAGCAGAAACAAAGAAGGTGGTTAAGCTGACTGTCGGAAAAAAGACAACAGCAAAAAAATCCGCTGCAAAAAAAACAACGGAAAAGAAGGCTGCAACAAAGAAAACAACGGTAAAGAAAACCGGTGAAGTAAAAGTCTCGGGTACAAAAATTTCAGTGAAGAAAACTTCAACGAAGAAAAAGGCAAAGCCGGAAGCTGAGAAATAGGGCTGCGGGTCAGACGTTACGCGTTACAAAGTTACAGGCGTTACACGTTACAGGCGTTACAGGCGTTACGCGTTACAATCGTTACAAATAGCTTTTAGTAATCAGCGAAGTCCCGTCTGCAAGGTACGGGATAATCAGCCGTCAGCTCTGAGAAGGAGCATAGAAGGTTAAGGTTGAGGTTAAGGTTGAGCTGCCTGCGGCAGAATAACAAGGTTAAGGCCGAGGCTATGTGAGACTTTCGTTACACGTTACAGATTTTCACAACTCAAAACTCATAACTCATAACTCATAACTCATAACTTATAACTCAAACGCCTAATCTCATATTCACACATTTCCACATACGCAGCAGGCGCCACAAAGTCGCATTTTTCGCATCTCTTCCCTCCATCTTTTCCAGAATCTAATATTCCCACATATGCGAATGTGTCACAGATTGTCACGTTTCACGTGATTTTACGTGAGCATCACATGGGCGAAGCCCCACACTTTCACATCGCATTTCGTATTTCGTATTTTCTTTTGCCTTTCGCCTCACAGATTTATCACGTTTCACGTGAAGGTGCTTGACCTCGACCTTTTTGAATCATGAATAACGAACAAGGATTTTTGAATTAAGAAGTGAGGTGTGAAGTAAAATACATTGATGTATCGTTCGATATTCATACTTCCTTGTTCTTTGTTCAGAGTTCTTGACCTCGACCTTGACCTCAACCTATTGTATTTTCAAATGTGAAATTATTCCGAGTTTTCGATACTGTCCCAAAAAAGTGTGTAAAGTCAGGCTTTCTTAATTTTGAAGTGCAAA
>CAZJOL010000180.1:0-5969 GCA_964547605.1 uncultured Bacteroidaceae bacterium
CGAGGGTTCATTTTGGCCGGAACGGTGGAATGTCGCAACAATGCTTTGTTTTGAGACAGCCTCTGCAAATTTGTTTTCAAAGGCTACGCCCAACCTTCAACGATTTTTCAGAAGCAGCTTTCAGGAAGTGCAATCAAAAAATCAAAGTTTTATTTTTTGATGATCCACCCGATATTCAGCCCCAGATGCAGGGTTGGGACAACTTCGTATGCTGTGTTGTGATCGAAAACATGATCGTGGCTAATACCATAATCAGTTCCGGATATCATTTTGCCATAACGCAGCCTGACTCCTGCACCGGTAAACAGATCAAGAATAAACCGGTTGAATGTAAATACTTTTCCGTACCTGAATTCAAGCGCGTAAATATTCTTGATAAAATTGCTTATGTCAGCACCTTCACTTGTCTCATCGTAGGTCATCACTTGTGTTAAGTAGTTATTCCAGTTATCGTCCCAACCAAAAGAGAAAGATGTGTGGCGGAAAAGAAAGGATGGCTGTATGTAATAGTTGTTTCTGTAGTAATGATTATATGCCAGTCCGAGTGAAAATCCCACAGCTGAATACCAGGCCGTGTCATATTGAATTGTTGCACCGTTGTTATATGTTTGATAGAGATCATTGTATTTCTGATCGTAGGGGTTAATTCTGTAATCCCTGTACCCAAGCCGAAGTTGAAGCGAATTGTTTTTACTGAGCGGATACTCTGCAAATACACGGATGTCATCGTAATACCACTGAAAGGGATTGAGTTTGATATTGATTCCGGTTGCAGAGCTGTCCCGCTGTGCGAATGCAACCTCTGACACATTTATACCAACAAAGAAAGCAATAATCAACAATGTCTGTTTCATGATATTTGGATTATATGAATGAATATCGGATGCCAATGTTGTAGTTGTATTTATAGAGCAATTCATCATTTGTGCACCAGATATACATGAACTTAAACTCAATTCTTTTCGATACACAATAACCGATGCCTCCTCTGAAAAGCACAGAGGGAAATTTCATTTGAAAAAAACTGTTTACGGAGGTGCTTTTATCTTCTGAAAATAAATTCTCGCTTTTAATATGTCTGATGCTCAGTGCCGGCAATGTAAAGCCATAGGAAAGCCTGAATTTTTTCCAACCATACCTGATATTGAACAGAAGAAAAAAATCCGATTCATTTATCAGCGATTTATATGGATAAATAAGGCCGGATGTATCATAATATTCTCGTACGCTGTCTTTGCCGGCTGATCTTATTTTTCGCATGGAAAGGACTCCGGCACCACATTCCATGCTCATGTTGTTGTTGCATTTGAATGTATATCCTCCTTCTGCCTGCCATGACAAGCGTTGCTTTTCGGTAATCCCGAAGGGATATCCTAAAGCGTAATTGGCGTTGGGTAAAGGCTGACTGAAATCGGTGGCCGGATAATATGCCTCTTTGAATGAGTTATTTATCCCACCTTCAATCCACCAATGAAGTGTTTCAGTATTGTTTTTCTGCGCGACAACAACCTCTGAAAAACCGCAGCAAATCAGGGCTGTAAGAAATAATGAAACAAATATTCGGTCGATCATAATTTGTCATTAAAGTAAAAATACCCCTCATCAAACAATCAAATGTAACGACAATTTCTGAAAATAATTGTTTTTGATTTGCGTATTTTGAAAATCAACAGAGGTAGAATTAAGTTTCTTGCCTCCGCGTGTCCGCTAGCTCTGCCGGTGGAAGCCGGGATCTGCTTATATACTGCAGATTTACATCTGTTGATTTTCACTTCTGAAGGGCTTTTTTATTCAATGCTGGGCGTAGTCTTTAATGAAAATCTGTTGGGTTGAGTCTGGAGACTCAACCCGGCAAACAAATTCTAATAGACTACGCCCAACGTATGAAAAGGCCCTTCAGAAGCGACACTAAGGATGACAGTGTGTAGAGTATCCGCATTGTTTCAAATAAAAATCAAATTTATAAATTTCAGTACAAGCCGCAGCAATCCAACATTCCATAGTTCGAAGCAACGCGAAGAACATGGAATAGTTGGTAAGAGGTCTCGGCGTCCGACTCTTCCAGGTCCTTCATTGCATTGCTGACTCTGGAAGGTCGGTGTGCTTGGTTCAGAGTGAGAGCAAAAAGACAAAAGTCATCGAAATCTTACACTATGTACCATGTCTTGTACTCCTTGCTTTGTGACTTTGAGCCTTCGTGGCACAATAAAAAAGCCGGAACAAATCCGGCTTTATATTCTTGGTATTTTTTCAGACAATAATTAATTGATGTTGTAAGAACTCAGGTCTTCTTCGTCGGTGTGCATGATGTAATGCGCTGCTGCAATGTTGTGCGAGCGGCCGTGGCGTACAAAAATATCGGCTGATTTCGCAAACATATCATCCTTGTTGGCATCGTGCACCAGCAGATATCCGGCAATGATATTGCCTGCCATTTCAACCAGCCGGCGTGCATGGAAATCAAGAAGCTCAGCGTGATTGATCTCTTTCACCTTATCAACAGTCTTCAGGAACTGATCCTGCATCTTGGTGAGCGTATCAATCAGATACTGGAATTCGGGTTTCACTTTCACTTTCGCACGTTCTTCCATCCATCCCTGATAGGCGCCATTGATTACACCCTTGACGGCAGCCACAACCTGTAATTGCGAAGTTCCTTCGTAAATATTTGTAATACGTGCATCGCGGTAGTAGCGTTCAACCGGATAATCTTTCATGTATCCCGATCCGCCCAGAACCTGAATCGCGTCGTAGGCAACCATGTTGCAATACTCGGTTGCAAACAGCTTGGTGAGCGGTGTCATGACATCGGACCAGCGATTGTAGTGTTTCATTTCGTTGCGCTCATCAGCTGTAAGCGTGTGGTGGAGCGCTTTGTGAGCATATCCTTTGTAAACATCCACATAACGGCTTGTTTCATACAGCAATGTTCGTGAGGCATCGACGCGTGCGCGCATCATGGCAAGCATTTCATACACCGGAGCGAATTCAATAATCGGTTTTCCGAATTGTTCACGTTCTCTGGCATACGACAATGCATCGCGGTAGGCAGCTTCGCCGATTCCTACGGCTTGTGCCGAAACACCAACGCGTGCAGCGTTCATGAGCGACATGACATATTTGAGCAGACCCATGCGGCGCTCACCTACGAGTTTTGCCGGAGCATGACGGAACACGAGTTCGCATGTGGGGGAACCTTTGATTCCGAGCTTATTTTCGAGGCGACGTACAATCACTTTTCCTTCGCGGCGATCGTACACAAACAATGAAAGTCCGCGTGCATCGGATGTGCCTTCTTCGCTGCGGGCCAGTACCAGAGCCACATCTGCATCACCGTTGGTAATGAAACGTTTCACACCATCGAGATACCATGTATTGTCTTTTTCGCTCCAGGTGGCTTTGAGCTGAACTGCCTGAAGGTCGCTTCCTGCATCGGGTTCAGTCAGATCCATGGCTGCTGTTGCACCATCGGGAAACATTGGAAGAAATTCTTTTTTGATTTCTTCGCTTGCGAATTCGTTGATGGTTTCGGCACAGTCCTGCAAACCCCAGATATTGCTGAAGCTGGCATCGGCGCGTGCCACAATTTCGTTGCTCATGACCACCGGAAAAATCGGGAAATTCAATCCGTTGAATTTTCGCGGAATGGCCATTCCAACTACTCTGGAATCGTTCAATGCTTTCAGATTCTCAGCCGTCCCACGGGCATACACCACAGCATTGTTTTCAATGTATGGACCTTCGTGATCAACGCTCTCGGCATTAGGAGCCATGATGTCACCGGCGATTTCGCCAACGATTTCGAGCACTTTTTCGTAATTGTCCATGGCGTCCTCATAATCCTGAGGAGCTGTATCGTACATGTCCTTTTCTTCGAAATTGTTCTCCTTGATGCTGACGATTTTTTCCATCAGCGGGTTGTACAAATGAAAGCGGAGCGCTTTGTTGTCGTTATAATAATTTTCCATATCGGCTTATTTGGAATTTGACCTGTAATATTTGATCATTTTCGGAAGAATATCCGCAATGTCGCCATTGATCACATAATCGGCAATCTGATTTACCGGAGCATTGGCGTCGGTGTTGATGGAGATGATGGTGGCTGATTCGGCCATGCCTGCACGATGCTGCACAGCACCTGAAATTCCGCATGCAATGTAGAGTTTCGGGCGAACGGTAACACCGGTCTGACCGATCTGACGTTCGTGTTCCACGAAACCCGCATCCACTGCGGCGCGTGATGCACCTACTTCGCCACCCAGCACTTCGGCCAGGTCGAAAAGCAGTTTGAAATTTTCTTTTGTACCAACGCCATATCCGCCTGCCACAATGATGTTGGCGTTTTTGATGTTGATTTTCTGTGCTTCGATGTGGCGCTCAATAATTTCAACCGCAAACAATTCCGGCGAAACCATTTTGTTTACATCGACGTTCTTAACGCTGATGTTTCCTGCATTTGCAATGGTTTCTTTCTTCATCACACCTTCGCGGACCGTTGCCATTTGCGGACGGGTCTCAGGATTGATGATGGTTGCAATGATGTTTCCACCGAATGCGGGACGAATCTGATACAACAGATTTTTGTATTCCTTGCCCGATTTCTGTTCGCTGTGATCGCCGATTTCGAGTGATGTACAGTCGGCTGTCAATCCGCAGCGCAATTCCGAAGCCACACGGGGAGCCAGGTCGCGGCCTACCGATGTTGCACCGAACAATGCGATTTCAGGATTTTCCTGTCTGAAAAGTTCACATACGATGGCAGCGTGCGGCATGGTGGTGAAGGGTGACAGCCGTTTGTCGGTTGCCAGATGCAGAATGTCGACGCCATAAGGTTTCAGTTGTTCGGCAATTTTTTCATCCACGTTGCCGATCACAACAGCTTCGAGTTTCACACCAAGGTCACTGGCCAGTTTGCGGCCTTTTGAACATAGCTCCAGACTTACGTCGGCAATGGTGTTTTCCTCGGTCAGTTCGCAATATATAAAAACGTTATTCACGATAATTCTGTTTTTTGATTAACCAATAATATGAGCGTCGATGAGGGTTTTCATCAGATGATTCATTTCTTCATCCGTACCGTTCATTTTGAGTGATTCTTTGGCGGTGAAAACCACGTTTTCGATTTTCTTCACCTTGGTGGGTGAACCGCTGAGTCCGAGCCATGATGGATCGGCTTCGATGTCATCGACACTCCATTCCTGAATGTGCAGATACGGACATTTGTCGAAGAGGTTGGTGTAATCAAGTGATTGTTCCTGAAGCTCGGTGCTGGTCTTCGCTTTCTTGAAGCGGATCAGGTACCTGGCATTGCGTGTGCGGCAGGCCGGGGCAGATCCGTGAACGGTTATTACAGCCGGATACGGAGTCTTCACCACTTCAATTCCGCGTTCGAGGCGGCGTTTGATGGTGATGGCTGATTCATCTACAGCCACGATGTCCTCGGCATAGGTGATTTGCGGGAACTTCAGCTTCTCGGCCACCTGTGGTCCAACCTGAGCGGTGTCGCCGTCGATGGCCTGGCGGCCGGCAATGACGAGGTTCACCGGGAACAGCTTGCGAACGGCCATCGAGATGGCATAGGAGGTAGCGAGGGTGTCGCTGCCGGCAAAGCGGCGGTCAGTGATTAAAATGCCACGGTCAGCGCCGCGGAACATGCTTTCCCTGATGATGTCGGCAGCACGGGGCGGGCCCATGGTCACGATAACGACTTCGCAGCCGGCTATCTGATCCTTGATGCGGAGCGCCATTTCCAGTGCATTGAGATCCTCAGGGTTGAATATTGCAGGCAGGGCCGCACGGTTCACCGTGCCATCGGCCTTCATGGCATCCTTACCCACGTTGCGGGTGTCGGGTACCTGCTTTGCCATTACTACGATCCGAAAACTCATATTATTGATTTTTGTCAATTTTAGGACTGCAAAATTAATCATATTTAGGATTATGGATGTTAATAATCGTTAATCGAGGGG
>CAZJOL010000181.1:0-5935 GCA_964547605.1 uncultured Bacteroidaceae bacterium
ACCACCATAAAATTCTTCCGGTCCTTGTTGCTGAAACGCGATGAACCCTCTGCAATATTCAGCATGATGCTGAGCGAAGCCCTACGCAACTGATCATTAACAGTCTTGTCAAATGTATTGTCAGCAAGTAATTCTGTTGTGGTCAGGGCAAAATCACGTGCTTTCTGATACACGATGAGCTTCTTAAAGTCGAACATGGGTTGTTAATTTGATTTACTTGATGTTTTTGCCTGCAAAAACATCAGGTAAGGATTAATGCAGCGTGTGAGTGCGAGTACGAGATATCAGAAAACAGAATGAGAGTGGTCGCTCGCTGTTCACTCGCTCTCACTCTCACTCTGTTTTTTGCTCCCCCCGCTGGACTTGAACCAGCGACCCTCTGATTAACAGTCAGATGCTCTAACCAACTGAGCTAGGGAGGAATGTGTTTCCCATATTTTGGGAGTGCAAAAATAATAAATTATTTTATCATGGCAATATTTTTCCGAAATTTGCAAAAAAAATTTTGACGATGAAAATTATTGGTATCGGAAATGCACTCACAGACCTGATGACTCAGATCGAAAACGACGACGTATTAAAAAATCTGAACCTCCCGAAAGGAAGTATGCAACTGGTCGATGCAACCATGTCGCAGCGAGCATCCGATGCTACCAGACACTTCAAACGTTCGCTGGCAAGCGGCGGATCGGCAGCCAACACCATTCACGGACTCGCCCGTCTTGGGATAGAAACCGGCTTTATCGGTAAAGTTGGTAAAGATGACCTGGGCGAATTTTTTGAAAAAGACATGATTAAAAGTGGCATCCGGACACATCTGATTCATTCCGCAACCCCAAGCGGACTGGCGCTGGCGCTGGTTTCGCCCGACGGCGAGCGCACCTTTGCCACCTATCTGGGCGCTGCCTGCGAACTTGAAGACACAGATATTGACGCCAATGTTCTGAAAGAATACGATATTTTGCATATTGAGGGATACCTGATGCAAAATTATAAGCTGATTTCCCACGCCATCAAAACCGCCAAGGAACTTGGTTTGCGGGTATCGCTCGATCTGGCCAGCTACAATGTGGTTGAGCAGCACCGCGATTTTCTCAATGAAATAATTGACCTGTATGCCGACATCATTTTTGCCAATGAAGAAGAAAGCAAGGCCCTGACCGGGCTTGAACCAGAAGAGTCTGCACGGCATCTGAGTCAGCGTGTAGATATCGCTGCTGTCAAAACCGGCCCCGGCGGATCTTTTGTTGCTATGAACGGAGAAATTACGGCTGTTCCGACAAAAAAAATCACCCCGGTTGACACAACCGGCGCAGGCGATTTGTATGCCGCAGGATTCCTCTTTGCACTTACCAAAGGGAAAAATCCCTATGAATGCGGCAGAACCGGCTCTGTGATTGCATCAGAGGTTATCACCAATATCGGCGCTAAAATTCCCGAAGAAAAATGGGGAAACATTGTGCAACTAACAAAGTAGCCTTTTTGTCTATCGTTTTGAAAAAAATGTATCCTTTTAAAAAAAAAAGGTGATTGTTAAACTTTTTTTTCGCACATTTGTCTAATCAACCATAAAAATTGTTTTATGAAGATTCTTCTTTCTTTTTGCATTGCATTTTCAATGTCAGTGCAATTGTTTTCTCAAAATATCACTGCCGATCAAAGAGTTGCCGACTTTTTCGGGGCTGTTCGAATTAATCAGTGGCAAATCAATTCTCCAGATTCTATTCTCTACTATAACTTTTTGTGTTTAGGTGGTTTTGCTATTTACAAATTCGAGTTTTTATCAGTTGCTGAAAGGTCACAGATAGTCGGAACCGTTGATTTGCAGGACCAATTGGTTGCGATTGAATCAAAAACGCAACCAGATCAATTCAATTTTCTTCTGCTCGATAAAAAGTACAGAACGTATACTGATAAAGTCCAATTTTATAAAGTTGCAAATTCCGATCTTATCTTGAGATTGCCCAACCGTGATTATATTCAAAGGAAATTCGAAGGTTATAAAAAGTATTATTCATCTTCCAAAATCAAATAAAGCCAATGAAAAGAATACTTTTGCTCATTGCTGCCGGACTCTTGAGTATTACTCAGTTAAGCGCTCAAAATGTGGTTCTGTTGGACAATTCAACCAATGGCACTACACAAGTTGGCTGTGCATTTGACTTTTATGATAGTGGCAATAGTGGCGCCAATTATAGTGATAATGAGAACTTTACAATCACTTTTAATTCTAATAATGTCACTTACACACATATCAGGGTGAATTTTTCAACCTTCAATATTGATAACACTGACACACTGTATATTTACGATGGTTCCACAACAGCGGCACCTCTTATTGGAGCTTATAATAATGCCAATCCATTAACTGGAGTAAATAATTGGGTTGCTTCATCAATCTATAATGCCAGTGGCGATCTCACCTTCCGCTTTAAAAGTAATGGTTCTACCAATGCCAGTGGTTGGTTTGCATCAATATATTGCGAAAAAAAATGTCAACAGGTTTTATGCGCTGTTGATACTTTAGTCATAAATCCATTGCCCAACGATAGTGGATACATTGATATCTGCCAAAATGAAATAGTCCACTTTGCAGCATTAGGTGCAGGTCCTGGGGCTTTCCCTGAAAATGACATTCTGTATCATCAGTCCAACACAACCTCCACATACTCCTGGGATTTTGGCGATGGCTCAACGTCAACCGGACAAGTGGTTGACCATGGTTATATTGTTCCAAACGGTTATACAGTTACACTCAACGTTACTGACAGTAATGGATGTGTTTCAACGATGCCTCTAACTCTCAGAGTGAGAATTTCGTCAAACCCGATTGTTGACATCAAACCGCTCCCGGATATTTGTGTTGGAGATACAATTCCGCTTTTGGTTGGAACCGGTGCTACATCAACCATAGAAATCAATCCGACAGGATCGAATATGATGGTGACAGAAATGTACGACAGTACCACCTTCATTCCGGATGGTTACTATTGCCCGCCCGGATATTACGATACTCCTGTTACTTTCAGCACATTTCCTGCTTCTGCAACTATTCAAAGTGCTTCAGATATTGTTTCGATTTGTATCAACATTGAGCATTCTTTTGCCGGTGACTTAGGATTTGATATCTATTGTCCAAATGGTCAGAATGTCAAAATGGATATAAATGATCACGGCGGCGGCGCCTTTTTAGGCGTACCCAATGAAACTGATGATATTTACGACGATTGTAATGCTTCAACCAATCCTTCGGGTATAGGTTGGACCTATTGCTGGTCTGAAGTTTTTGGAGCAACGCAAACAATGAATGATTTGGATGGTGGTGGTTCTCCAATCGACTCAACAAGTATACAAGCAGGTACCGATTACATTTTACCACAAAACTCATTTACCGGCCTTATCGGCTGCCCCCTCAACGGTACCTGGAGCATCAGGGTCACTGATGATTATGGTTCTGACAATGGATATGTTTTCTATTGGACAATAACATTATCGAATAATACAAGCTTTGGTGGCTGGTCTTATGAAGTTCCTATTGACTCTGTAACCTGGGCAGGTCCATATATTACTGCCACTAGCGACAGCACCGCAATCATTACTCCCCAAATAGCCGGAACGTTAAATTATACAGCAACAGTTTGGGATTCATTTGGCTGTAGCTATGACACCACATTTACGGTTGAAGTTCTTGCCAATCCCGAACCAGACCTTGGTGCAGACACTACTGTATGTGAAGGCAGCGTTCTTACACTCGATGCAGGACCAGGAACCCTGTACTTCTGGTCATCTGGTGTCAATACGCAAACAATCAATCCGGATTTCTCAGACACTTATGCTGTCACTGTAACAAACACCAACGGAAATGTATCCTGTTATGGTTCCGACACCATTGAAGTGGAAATGATCCCATGGGCCAGTGTCAACCTGGGTCCTGATCTCTGCGAAACTGCAGCGGTGACGCTTGATGCACAAAACCCCGGGTTTGATTATCACTGGTCGAACGGAGCAACATCCCAAACCACCAATATTAACACAACCGGCGTTTACTCTGTCACAGTTTCATATGGCGGCGCCAGTGAATGCAGCGATGTTGATTCAATCAACGTGAGTGTAATTCCAACACCCAATGTGAATCTGGGACCCGATCAGGAAATGTGTCGTCATGAATTCAGGGATTTTGATGTAAGTCAGTCTACACCTCAGTATACGTATCACTGGTCAACAGGTAGTTCATCGCCTTATATGCATGTGGAAGGACTTCCCGTTGGTCCTGCAGCATATTCTGTAACGGTAACAGGTTGCGATTCAAAATCAGATACTGTGGTTGTAAACGTAATTGCCTGCGATCTGACAATTCCCAATATCATCACTCCAAACGGTGATGGATTCAACGAAACATTTGAGGTTGAAAATCTTCCATACTACCCAAATAGTATTCTGATGGTTTATAATCGCTGGGGTAAGAAAATTTATGAAAATCCAAATTACCTGAATGAATGGGATGGTGAAAACTTTGCCGACGGCACCTACTTCTTTATTCTCAGAGTCAATTATGGCAATGAGGAATATGAAGATCATCATGGAACACTGACCATCATGAGAGAATAAATATCTCGAATCAACACTGTCAGCTACTGCCAGACAATGAGCATCGGCTTTTTGCAAATTCAATTTCCCGATTTCATTCAATCAATACAATTTTGATTTAAATTTGCCTTTAATACCAGCACAGAGCAGATGAAAAAATTATTATCTAAAATTCTTAGTTACTTTTTGTTTTTTCTTTTGCTTATAATATCATTGCTGCCTTTCTGGATATTATATGCGCTGTCGGATATGCTGGCATTTTTATTATTCTATGTCATTAGGTACCGAAGGAAAGTGGTTTTTAAAAACCTGGAGGGAAGCCTGCCAGAATCTGTTGATGTAAAAAAAACAGCATGGAGGTTTTACCGTTTTCTGGGTGATGTGTTTTTAGAATCCATAAAGTGTTTTACCATCAGGGAAAAAAATCTCTTAAGAAGGATTACATGCGACAACCTGGAGGTCATGGAGCAGTATGCCCGCGAAAACCGAAGCGTGATTTTTATGTCGGCACATTATTGCAACTGGGAATACCTGATTTATTCTATGAATATTCTTTTTCCGCATTGGGCTATCGGTGTGGGGAAACCTTTGTCGAATGAAGTGATGAATAAGTTAACCAATGCAAGGCGCAGCAGGTACGGAATGAAAATCATCAATGCGAAAAATATAAAAGAAGAATTCAATAAAGACAAAGATAAGCTTACTGCCAGCTTGTTTCTTTCGGATCAATATCCCGGAGGATCAAAAAAAGGTATACTCTCAGTATTTCTGAATAAAGAAACCAACTTTTTATACGGTGCGGAAAAATATGCGGTTGAGTACGATTATGCAGTTGTTTATGCAGATTTTAAGCGGGTCCGCAGAGGGCATTACAACATACACATTGTAAAAATCACTGACCAGCCTAAGGAATGTGAATACGGCTTTATCATGAATAACTATATCAGCTTGTTGGAAAAAACCATCCTTCGCGACCCGGCATACTGGCTTTGGTCACACAAACGATGGAAACAAATAAAGAATTTTTACTGAGAGGAAATCAGTTCTGTTCAGGTTCCGGCTTCTACAGCATACCATCCTGCTTCATCTTCTCAATAAGAGCCGTGAAATCTTTCGGATGCATGGCGTCTTCAATTCTGTATTCGCCAATGCGTGTACGGCACAGCGAACTAAGATAGGCACCCGAATTCAATGCTTCGCCAAAATCGCGGGACAGCGAACGGATATAGGTACCCTTGCTGCAGACAACCCTGAAATCAATCTCAGGAAGCGCAATCCGCGTTATTTCGAATTCGGAAATGGTAACTGGCCTTGGTTTTATATCAACAGACTTCCCTTTGCGTGCGTA
>CAZJOL010000182.1:0-5881 GCA_964547605.1 uncultured Bacteroidaceae bacterium
TGAACCAGGGACCTACTGATTATGAGTCAGTTGCTCTAACCAACTGAGCTATAGGACCAGTTTGGGATTGCAAAGATAAAAAAAATCAATCAAATTTATTTTGTTCATTCATATTTTGTGCAGGGCCAACGCATTAAAACATGCAGAAAACATCTTGAATCGCAGTTACACGGAGTTCCGCAGAGGTATCACAGAGATCCACAGAGTAACTAAAGAACAAAAGCCGATTACAAATGACACAACGTAGTTGTGTAAATCAATTACAGCATATCGAATTCTGAAAGCTCGCTTTCAAATTCACTTTACTGTAGTTGATATCGGCTTTTGCCTTATTAAATCTACTCTGTGAGACTCAGTGTGAACTCTATGAAACTCTGTGTTACAAAGGATGATGTTGCATGTTTGAAGTCACCATTGGGTGCATCAATTAGAAGTATTTGAATGCATTTAAATGCGTCGACCCTGATATTTTGTGGTCCCACCAGGACTTGAAGCCTGCAAACACTGAATATTAGTGGTTTGCAAAAAGAAATGTCAAGAATTCAACCTATGACTTTTTGGGATTATTGTTTTTCTGTTTGCCAGCTGAGATTTTCTTCGACTTTACATAAACCAGTTTTATAAACGATTTATCAGTTACACGCTCATCAATTTCGAAATGGTCTTTGAGTGATTTAAACAGCGGAGTCAGTTTGTCGAACCCGTAATTTCGGGGATCAAAATCCGGTTTCTTTTTAATGAGCAAAGTGCCTACATCGCCCAGGAAAGCCCATCCGTCTTCATCTGCCAGATCATCTACGCTTGACTGTATCAGCACAATGGTAGTCGGGTCGATTTTGGGCAAATTGGCCGCGAGCGGCTTCTTCGACTTTTCGGACACGATGGACTGGGCAGTTTCCGGAATTGGAGTCGTTTTCAGAATTTCAAGATAAATGAATTTATCGCAGGCAACGATAAAAGGATCAGGCGTTTTTTTCTCGCCGAAACCAAAAACTTTCATGCCTGATTCCCTTAAACGGATAGCCAGCCTCGTGAAGTCGCTATCGCTCGAAACGATGCAAAATCCATCCACCCGGCCGGTGTAAAGAATATCCATCGCGTCAATGATCATTGCCGAGTCGGTTGCGTTTTTACCCGAGGTGTATCCGTATTGCTGAATAGGTGTTATGGCGCTTTCGAGCAACACACTTTTCCATCCCGCCAGATTGGGACGCGTCCAGTCACCATAAATGCGCTTGAAAGTAGGCACACCATATTTGGCAATCTCTTCCATCAAACCTTTTACATTCGCAAAAGGGACATTGTCGGCATCGATGATTACAGCCAGCTTTAAATCTTTTTTGGGCTCCATTGATCATTTTTTTGTAACGTCATTCCATTCAAAGATACGTATAATATTTTTCAATGGAACAGCACTGGCGCGGATTTGGCAACCGAAGCACTGGTAGCGCTGAGCTCATGAACTTATTTGAGAGTAATATAATGCGTGAATAATCCGTGACGATGCTTCCTCAATATCATTTCATTTTCTATCTTTGCTTTTAGCAACAATCAATTGAAAAATGCCGGCGCGTCGACTACTTTTTTTTCTGAGTTTCCTCTGTATTTCCGCCACAGTACTGGCGCAGACGCGGTCGTTGTCGACAGCTTTCGGTTACGGATTTACATCGCCGCACCACCCCGACATGTGGAATTACATCACCGGACACGCGCAGCAATGCCACTTTCAGTATCTCACACCGCGCGACACTTCGCTGCATCGCGGCGGCAACACATTGAAAGTGATCGATATTTGCTTCATCAATCCCGGGAACCCTGATACAATGGGCTATTCCATAGGACTGAGTCCTCAGTTTCATTTCCCGCTAAACGAAAAACACCGCAGTTATTTTGTGCTGGGATGCGGCATCGAATACAATACGAAAACCTATACCGAAGAAAATTGTTCGTTCAATGCCATTGGCTCGCATCTGAATGCTTTGATTGTTCTTGGTTATAAGCGCGTTTTCGAAATCACGCCCTCATGGAAACTGAAAACCGAATTTTTGTTTACCCATTTTTCGAACGGCTCGACCAAAGCACCGAATCTTGGTTTGAATATTCCGACACTTGGGTTGGGCATCGAGTATAGCTGGCACATGAAACCCGAGGCGCTGGATAAGAAAAAAACTGAAAAGCAACTTAATTCAGGCGACTGGCAAATCATTGGAACCGGCTCATGGAAACAGGTGAAGTATGAAGGGAAAGTATGTCCGGCATTCAGTCTGTCTGGTGAAAAATTCTTCACACCCTACTATGCATCTTCTTTCGGAGCTGGTGCAGATCTGATTCTTGACTACAGCATGAATGAACGGATCACAGAATTCAATGACACCATAGTTCCTTTTTCAAACAATATAAAAGTGGCCGTGAAAGGGCTGTGGACGGTTCCTGTAGGCCGCCTCCAGATTCATCTGCAGGCAGGCACGTATTTAAAAAACAGCAACTTTCAAAAGGAATTTGTTTTCGAGCGTCTGGCACTGCGTTATTTTTTGACTGATCGCATAGGATTGAATGCCTCTCTGCGTGCGCATTTTGCCAAAGCCGACGCGATTGAGTTCGGAATAGTTGTCAGACTTGCAAAGAAGAAGAAAGTAATTTATATTGGAGTTCCAGCATTTTAATTACCAACTCTTTGTATCTTTGCATTCAATGAAATACGCTGTCTGCGACATAGAGACAACAGGGGGGAACAACCGCGCGGGAAAGATTACGGAAGTCGCTATTTTTCTGGTGGAAGATGGAAAAATCATTGACGAATTTTCTTCACTCATAAATCCTGAAAGGCCCATTCCGCCTTTTATTACACAACTCACCGGCATAACCGATGAGATGGTGGCAGACGCACCGAAATTTTACGAAGTGGCTGCACGCATTGTGGAAATCACTACCGATGCGGTTTTCGTGGGACACAATGTCAGCTTTGATTACAATTTCATTGTGACCGAATTTGCTCGTTTGGGATATGTTTTCAGGCGCGACAGATTCTGCACGCTGGCCAACAGCCGCAAACTGCTGCCAGGACATGCCTCGTACAGTCTCGGCAAGTTATGCGAAGACCTGAATATTTCGCTGGTTGACCGACACCGCGCTGCGGGAGATGCACGCGCAACAGTCGATCTGTTTCTGATGCTCGATGAAATCGGAATTCCCGACAGCCCGAAAGTGTTGCAGACTCAACTCAAACTGCATCCGGCTTTGATGCTGACCCGCTTCAGGGAAATCCCTGAAACAACCGGTGTGTATTATTTTTACAACGACAAAGACGATCTGATTTACATCGGGAAAAGCACCAATCTGCATCGACGTGTGCTCGACCATTTCTACAACAAAAAAGCCGTTCGCGATCTGCGCATGCAGGAACTCACAGCCCGCGTCGAATATGAAGAAACCGGCAGTGAACTTATTGCTTTGCTTAAAGAATCGCACGAGATAAAAATAAACAAACCTGTTTTCAATCGTGCCGGACGTCGCTCCCTGGCCCGCTTCGGACTGTATGACTGCGAAGACAACAACGGATATCTGAATTTCTACATCGACGCAACGCAGAATCAGAAAAAAGCATTTCCGCTGCGTGCATTCACCGACAAGGAATCAGCACTGTCCTATCTCGACCGCATCATCAACCGCTATCAGCTTTGCCAGAAACTCTGCGGAATATACGATACCGAAGGTCCGTGCTTTCATCATCAGATAAAAAAATGCAAGGGCGCCTGTGTAGGTAAGGAATCACACGAAGATTACAATGAGCGCGCCTTTCAGGCCCTCGATGATATTCAGATGAAAAATGAAACATTTCTGATTTCGGAAGGACAACCCATAAACGAAAAAAGGCCCTTTGTGTTAGTTGAAAACGGCACTTACAAGGGCTATGGCTACCTGCCCGAAGATGAGTCTGTAAGCTGCGTTGAAGAATGTTATATGCATATTCAGAAACCTGCCATCATCGATAAGGACGCACATTCGATCATTCAGTCGTTCATGCGGCAGAAAAAATTCAAAATGATTCGCCTTTAAAAATAAAAATCCCTCGCAGGGTTTCAAACCAAACGAGGGATTTTTAATTTGAAAAACAATTAGTCTTTCAGCAGTTTCACTTTCACTGCAACATCTTCGCCTTTTTCATTCTTGGCAATTTCGAACATAACTTCATCGCCGGGTTTCAGCTCGGTCATGTCGGTTTCAACAAGCGTGTGGAAGTGGAAGAACAGGTTGTTGGGCGGATACTTGATGAAACCATATCCGTTTTTCAAAGAAAGAATATTTGATGTTCTTTCGATGCCGTCGCCCTGCAGTTCAATGAAATCCTCGCCTTCAAAAAGGTCGAATTCTTTTTTCTCTGATCTCGGAACAAACAATCCGTTGATGGTTGGATTGGATGCGAAGTCCGGATCCTCAATCAGATCATGCATGGCCACCGGGTAAGTCACTTCGCGGAGCAAATCCTGCGATGTGCGGGTCATTTTCTGCTGACCGAAATCATCAACAAATTCGAAATCCCAGCTGACAAGCATGACTTTGGTACCAAGTGCATTCACCTTGCGGACAAGCGGAACATAATCACCATCGCTGGCAATAAGCACCATGATGTCGAATTTGTGTGCAATGTTGAGGTCATAGGCATCAAGGGCAAGCCATACATCGATCCCTTTTTCCATTTTTACTCCCTGAACGGTTCTGACAGGAAAATAGTGGGTGGTAATTCCTTCTGACATGAGAATGTCGTCGAAAAGACGGTCAAAATAAAGCTGATTGCCTTTCATGCTGGCCTCTTTTGCCCCCGGACGGCTGCGAAAATAATGAGCATCGACAATCTGGCAATACTGCGGATCTATGCCTTCTTCCTGACCAACGTACTGGCGGATGAATGTATGAAGTCCACTGATGCTGATTCTGCTCTGACGACTGTGCACGTAATTGTAGTAGTTGCTTACATGTAGGAAGTAGTTCCCGTCGTAAAATACACCAATTCGTGTTAAATTTGTCTTACGATCCTGATTCATAGTAATTTCTATTTAAATAATTAATTGGGAGTGCAAATGTAACCGAATTCTTTATACTTTTACAAGTGTAAATCTGTATTTTGTCATTTTTCGAATCAATAACATATATTTAACAACCATATAATGATTGAAATTGTTAAAAGAGATATCACGCAGTTGCAGGTTGAATGCATTGTAAATGCAGCAAATACAACCTTACTTGGTGGAGGTGGCGTCGATGGC
Organism: uncultured Bacteroidaceae bacterium; assembly: GCA_964547605.1. GTDB lineage: Bacteria > Bacteroidota > Bacteroidia > Bacteroidales > DTU049 > GWF2-43-63. The sequence goes on from CAZJOL010000182.1 coordinate 5,265, forward strand.
GCCATACATCGTGCAGCGGGACCTCAGTTGCTGGAGTTCTGCAAAAAACTCAACGGAGCGCAAACGGGTGAAGCCAAGATTACTCCTGGTTTCCGCCTGCCGGCAAAATATGTGATTCACACGCCAGGCCCGGTCTGGCGCGGCGGCGCGCATAATGAATCAGAACTCCTCAGACTTTGTTATTTCAATTCAATGAAACTGGCATTAAAGAACGGAATTGCCTCTATCGCCTTCCCTTCGATCAGCACCGGAGTCTATGGATATCCGTTTGACCGCGCCGCCAGAGTTGCGCTAAGCACCATCGATGATTTTATACACCAGAATCCGGGCGCCCCCGATGTTATTTTGGTTGTCTTTTCAGACAGCGATTTCAGCACCCTGAGAAAAATTTACAGCGAGATGCTTTAGAACTAAAAACCCTCGTAGGGTTTCAAACCCTACGAGGGTTTTTAACGCAATTATTTTCTCCAAAACCCGTTGCTCATTCTATTAAAATTCCGTAGGTTTGCTTAACCAAAAAACGATCATGAAAAAGTCACGCAAAATATTTCTCATCTCGCTGGCAGCCATTGTTCTCGGCATTGGCGGCACAGCTGCCTATTTCTATTTCAAATCAA
>CAZJOL010000183.1:0-5829 GCA_964547605.1 uncultured Bacteroidaceae bacterium
ATATGGAATCGTCGTAACAGCTTCAAAAACAACGATTCCATATCCTCTCGCTCCTTCGTCGCTTTCGGACGATGGAATATTGTTTTTGAAGAAAGCATTTATTTGAGACAGCCTAAGGCAGCAAATGTGAAAATCAGCATTAAAATACATCTCTTACCTTTGTAAAGAAACAAAGCTGTCCGGAATCCGTACAAAGAATTCAATCTCGCGTGATTATATAAAAGCATTGCCCACGGCCAAAAACATATTCTTCTGCTGCCTGATCTCATGTATCCTCATGTTTTCGGGCTTTCAGGCATTGGGGCAGACAGCCGGCGATGACCAGCAGGTCAGAACAGAAGCCGATCTTTTGTTTTCGCAGCGAAAATACGGTGAAGCCTTCCCCTTGTATTCGCAATTGCTGAGTATTCACCGCAAGGACCCGTATTATTCCTATCGCTTTGGCGTTTGCTTGTTGTATACCGACCGCCGCGATCCGGAAGAGCCGCTGAAATACATGGAGCCATCTGTTGGTCAGCTAACCGGAGAAGATTCATATATGATTTATTTCCATCTGGGCGTTGCTTATCATCAGGCTTATCGCTTTGGTGAGGCACTGCGTGCATTCGAAGCTTTCAGAGGGAAAGTACCGGCCAAGAGTCCTTATGCGAAGGAAGCGCTGATCCGCAATCAGATGTGCACCAATGGTATTTCGTTACTTCAAAATCTGTCTGACCTGGTGGTGATGAAAAAATACGAAGTCGGCACTGAGAGCTTCTTCCGCTCGTATGATATTTCGAAATTCGGCGGTCGCATCGGTCCGAAACCGGATTTTCTGAAAACAAAGCCGGACCGGCAGTCGACAGATCCGGAGCTGATTTTCATCAGTGATACCCACAGCGTTGTGTATTACAGCAGCTATGGCAAGAAGAATGTGACTGGCCGCGATATTTACCGGGTTTTCAAACTTCCTGACGGGAAATTCTCGGCACCTGAAAAGCTGAGCAGTGCAGTCAATACTCAATACGACGAGAATTATCCCTATCTGCTGCCCGATGGGCGCACGCTTTATTTCTGTTCGAAGGGTCATAATTCAATGGGTGGCTACGACATTTTTCGCACTGTATATGACACCACTAAAAAAGACTGGACAACGCCCGTCAATGTTGATTTCGCCATCAATACGCCTTTTGACGACATTCTTTTTATTACCGATCCAAGTCAGCGCTACGCCTGGTTTTCGTCGTTGCGTAACAGCAGTGATGGACGCATCATGGTGTTCCTGGTGCGCATTGACCGCAAGATTCCGGATTATGAAAATTACAATCCCGACCTGATAGCTGCCGGAAACATCGACATCAACAGTCCTGAATATCTCGAAACCATTGCAAAGCTGCGCGACAAGGCCAGTCTGGATGTGAACAGCAATGAAGAAATTGTGGTGGATACTGCGAAGGCAATTGCAGCCAGCAACAACTCAAAGTACAACATTCCGGAAAACCCGACCGGCGATCAGGTTGTTGATATTGCGTTTGAGCACGTTGCTTCGGCTGAAGACCAGCTCGATGAGTTCCGCAACATGCGCGATGCTTCACTGAAAATTTCGGAACAGAAAAAAGATCAGGCGGCCGCTCTCAATAAGCAAAGCAGCGATCTGTACGAAAAGGCCGTGAATGAAACGGATGCAAAAAAGCGCAAGGAAATGATGGCTCAGTCCAATGAGCTTTCGAAACAATCGATGCTTCTTTCTGATGAATCCGAACTTGCGAAGCAGATGTACAATCAGTATTCATCGGCTGCCGACATTCAGGCAAAGAATTTCGACCACATTCAGGATAAGGCAGGTAATGTGCAAAAACTGGCTCTGTCGCGGCAGATCGACACTTCGGTGGTACTGCTCAAAGAACTGATTGATGGCATCGACACTTTCAAAATCAATCTGGTGCAGCTCGACAAAAAAATCCGCGGCGACAACGAGTATGTGGCAGAGCTTGAAAAGGAAATTGCAACAGATCTGGCTGAATCCAAACTGCTGGACGAAGAAGCGAAGAAACTGGACAAGGATGCCGAAGTGTATGCAAACGAAGCCGCGCTGGCTACCGATCCTGAGCTGAAGCAGGAATATCAGTCCGAAGCTGATAAAATCAGGAATGAAGCAAATGATAAACGGTTGGAATCGCAGCAACTGAAGGACGATGCAAAGCAGAAGCAAAATGAAATGGTCGAGCTGAAATCGAAATCAGATCAGCGAGTCGACATTGTGAGCGATGCAGTTGCTTATGCAGATTCACTTACCAATATTGCGGACAACAATAATCATATCATTGCCGACAACGCAAATCAGAACAATGCTGACAACAATAATCAGATTACAGCTGACAACAACAATCAAAACGTCTCGGATAACAATAATCAGAATAACGATGACGTAAATAACCAGAATGTTGCTGACAATAATAATCAGAACATTGTAAACAACAATCAGATTACGGCTGACAATAACAATCAGCAAGACATTGATACCAACCAGGTAATCACAGATAATAATCAGCAGTCATCGGTTTTAGCGAAGGAAATCATTCAGGATATTTCTTCCGGTGCCGATTCCGTGCAGAACAGTCTGGATCGCAATAAGCGCGAGTCCGAAGCTGTGAGTCTTGCATTCGCCAAAAAGAAAAGCGATTACGATTTCAAACTATCGGAATGGGTAAAACTGCGCGACAAGCCAGTTCTCACACAGAGCGAACAAATGAAAAAAACCGAGCTTGAAGCAGACCTGACCGAAATCAACATGCAGATGAATGTGCTCAGCGACTATCACGATGAACTGAATAAACAGAATGCACTGCTGACTCAGGCTGAAAGCGACTTTGACAAACTCATGCAGGAACTTTCGGACAAAGCAGCTGCCGATACAAATGAGTTGAAAAAGATGCAGACCAGAAGCGAAGCCATTCTTGAGACATCACGTCCTGCTGCGGATGATACTGAAAAGCTGCTTTCGATGCGTACAGGCGACTTCCGGTCGGAAATCAGCAAAACAGAAAAAGAAAGGAATGAGCTGCAGCCGCAACTGAACATCGTTGAGAAAAAACTTCAGGTGCTGAATGAAAAACTTGAAAACACCGACAACCCGAAAAAGCGCACGCAGATTGAGAATGACATAGCCGACACCAAAGAGAAGCAAAACGCGCTGACTCTGCAGGTGGCCGGAATGAATCAACGCATCATCAGTCTAAACGATTCAATTGCCTATCTCGAAAAGCACCATCATCTGCTGGCGGAAGTGCGGTCATCGTATGCGCAGATTCCTGACAGCGAGCTGAAAACCATGTCGGAAAAGTGGAACAGCACTGCGGTGAAACCGGATGTGACCAATGTTGATAAACTGCCTGAATTCACGGCATACAATCAGCAATCAGTTATCAGCAATCAGCAATCAGATGTCAGTAATCAGAATGTAACGGACAATAATAATCAGAACGTTGCCGACAATAACAATCAGAATGTAACGGACAATAACAATCAGGTTGTGACTGACAACAACAATCAGAATGTAACAGACAATAACAACCAGAACGTTGCAGATAATAATCAGCAAAATGTTGCAGATAACAACAATCAGAATGTCCAGGTCAGCAATACTACGGAAAAGATTTCTGCCAGCGACGAAGAGCAGGATCTGATACAGTCTTCGTTTTACGATTCTGCTGCGCAGACATTCATGGTTCGCATTGCTTTGCTGAAGAAAAAACTGGCCACACATCCGGCCGATTCGAATCAGATTAAAAACGAAATTGCGGCGCTGACCAAAACCATGCAGGCCTATTCGGCCGAAGCCGACGCATATAAAAACAACGCTGAAAACAATCTGAAGCTTATCGGAAAGCAGCTACCGGAGCAGATTCCGGTGTATTCCGAAGAATCAGTAATTGACTTTCATCAGCAGATGTATGAATCTGAAATGCACAAAGCAGACAGTGTGCGCCGTTTGGCTGATGCAACCACCGACCCGGTGGTGAAAGCCAAACTTCAGAAACAGGCTGATGATTATTCAGAATCTTCCAAGCGTCACTTCCTGATGGCGAATGATCTCTACGGCATTTGGAACAACAGCGAATACGAAAATAACAATGTAGCATTGACCGAAAGCAATGCTGTCCGGTCGCAGGAAGGCGACAATGCCCGTATGCTGATGATCGAAGCGCGCCAGCTGCGAAGCCAGGCCTATCGTGAAAACGATTTTGCAAAACAGCGCGACATCCTGGCGCAGGCGCAGGAAAAGGAACAACAGGCCCTTGATCTGCAGCGGAAAGCAATGACTGCCAATAATATTGACGATCCTGAAAAAATTGTCAGCCGTACCGTTTCTGAAATTGAAAATACAACCGGAAACGATATTGCGGAACTCACCAAACAATATCCGTCAAACAATGATTTGATCAACGCTTACGAGAAGTCAGCCATCAGTAATCAGCAATCAGATGTCAGTAATCAGCAAATTTCGGATAGCAACAATATTGTGAACAACAATGTTACTGCTGATAACGATGTAGTCGCTGATAACAATCAGAATGTGGTTGATAACAATAATGCTGCAAACAATCAGCTATCAGTAGTCAGTAATCAGTTGTCAGCTGACAGCACAGACCGAAGCGTCGGTGTTGACAGTAGTACTATAAAATCTGACAACCGTTTGTATTACCGCATCCAGATTTCGGCATCGAGGGTGGAAGTGGACACCACGAAATATTTCAAAGGGATGAATGTGGTGGTGGATAAAACCGGCGGATGGAATCAGTACATGACCGGATATTTCACTTCGTACAACATTGCCAATACTGATCTGAAGCGCGTACGACAGCAGGGTTATGCCGATGCTTTCGTGGTTGCATACTTCGATGGCAAACGCGTTCCGGTGTACGAAGCCCGGAGAATGGAGCAGGGCGGAACGCCGGCTGTAACAGCACAGGCCGCATCAGCAGGTAATTTCAGCATGACCGATGTGGAAGGACTTGTGTATTCCGTGCAGGTGGGTGTATATGCCACCACGCGCAACAGCACCTCGCTTTTCGGCATCAGTCCTTTGATTGAAGAGCGGATGGACAATAAATATTACCGCTATTACGCCGGTACTTTCAACAACATGAACGACGCTGTGGCGGCCCGCAACAAGATCCGCGCAGGCGGGGTGCCCGATGCGTTTGTGGTCATTCTGTACAAAGGAAAGAAAATCACTCAGGCCGAAGCCAATCAGCTGATGGCCGACGGCGTGACATTCGGTGGCGGATTGAAACAGTCCGGAGCCGGCACCCAGCCGCAGAATACACAGGTTACGCCGACGAATATTACGCTCACCTCAAAGCCCGTTTTCAAAGTGCAGATCGGTGCCTACAGCAAGGATGTGCCGGTGAATGTGGTAAACGAACTCATTGCCTTAGCCGGGCAGGGCATCGAAACCACTAAGAATGATGCGGGTCTGACAGTGTACACGGTTGGCAATTTCAGCAAGTATTCCGACGCCGAAGCAAAGAAAAACGAACTTAATACAAAAGGTCTGACTGATGCATTTGTTGTCGCTTATATCGATGGCAAGCGGGTTTCGGTGAGTGAGGCGAGAAAAATAGCGGAATAGAAGTTTATAAAGTTGAAAGTTTATTCACCCATTAAATTGTTATTAAAGGAGTTCATGAGCTCGCCACTTCGTGTCTCGGTTGTAAAGTTCCAAGGTAACGTTTGCGCAAAAATGAGCAGCATCCTAATCTTCGCACATGTCCAACTGAATCAGTCTTCACCGCAGGCCTGCCTGACTGCCTGTTGCAGTTAAAATTGCAGACAGGTGAAGGGTGA
>CAZJOL010000184.1:0-5828 GCA_964547605.1 uncultured Bacteroidaceae bacterium
GAAATTGCGGCGCTGTTTCCAGTAATTGATATCGGCGAAATTTCGTATGGATATGTGGCTCCGCTAGAATTTCTATAAAGATTCGGGCTGGCCGGTCCGGCAAGCTGATAACCACTTCCGGCAGAAATATCAAAATTCAGTGTGATGCGACTGATTCCGGTTGTGGTTATGTTTACAGTTGCAGACTGAATCACAGTTCCTGCGCTGTTCCGCAGCGACACCGTGCGATTTCCAGTCGTGCTGGCATTCACTTCAACTGAAATCAGCTTGCAATCTTCGGCAGCATCAAATGTCAGATAATGAACCGTTGAAGCCGTGTATATCGATCCGTTTGAATTTGAGTTCTGATTTCCGCCATAGACCGAAGTTCCTGCAATGTGCGAATTCTGTGCATAGAAATCCGTACTGCTGGTCAGAGTCGGCGTTGTGAAACTGGCTCCGGTAAACAAAAGGTTACCACCATATTGAGCATCGTACCATTCAATGGTGCCTGTGCCGCTTGCAGAAACATTTACGGTTTGCCCGCTGCAAATGGTTGCCCCTGTAGCTGTGGGTGCGGCCGGAAGTCCAATCGTAACATAGGATGTACGGATAAGACTGTCGGTGCCGAAAATATTCCACGATTTCAGTTTTATTGTGTATGTTCCGTTTGAAGTATAATAATGCACCGGATTCTGCACATTGGATGTTTGGCCGTCGCCAAAGGTCCAGAGCCAGTTTGTGGGTGAATTGGTGCTTTCATCATTAAAGGTCACCACGCCTGTACAAGTTGAAGTAACATCTGCGGTAAAAGAAGTATTTACTACTCCTGCTGCCGAGGTGTAGAGATTGATGCAAAGGTCATATTCACGCGAAGTCCCGCTGCCGGCTGCATTCCATGTGGTTCCGTTCGAACTCACCCAGCATTTGCCGGTTTCAAGCGTTACGTTTGAAGCAAATCCGCTATACACTTCTTCAACCGGAATCGGATAATTGTATCCGGGGGTTGAATATTTTACTTTAATATATACGTCATCACCGGCTAAAACAGCAAATGGAATTTCCGGCACAAAGGTGTAATATCCGGGCAGGCTGCAGGCTTTTGCACCAATGGTGTCAATGAGATTGCTTAAAGTAGTACCATCGAAATCTGCGTAGATTTCCATGCTGACCGTTGAATTACCTGATGCGATGAACGTGCCGAAGGCCTTGACAATGGAATTGGTCGCAACCGAATATTTTATCAGGCCGTAACCAACCGAACTGCCCAGTCCGACATCATTAATTTCGCCGAATTTGGCATAACTGAGAACCTGATCGCCTGTGGAGAAATTGCGGAATCCCGGAAAATAAGCCACTTCGGAGTTGATGCGTGTATCGTTGTAGCTGCAATAGAAATATCCACTGAGGCCCCACGATGATCCCCAGCTGTTTTTAATCAGCCAGGCACCGGTGCCGCCATCAGTGACTTTTGTATCGTCCCAGCCGACAATGGTAACAGCATGGTTTGGATCTTCAGTTCCGGAATAATAGTATGTGTTGTTTGATGAATTCAGATAGGCATCATCGCTGTAATATGAGGTGTAGACTGCGCCGTAATCATACAATATCTGTTTTATAAGTGCCTGGCTGGCCGATACATAACGCACATCACTGACATATTTAATTGGATTGATGGTTGTCGGGCAGGTACCGGCAGCATCGTTGTACGGATCTGAAGCCTCGGTCATCATACCACCGCCGCGCGAAACATATGCGGCTGAAATCATGGCGTTGCCACCATTACAGGGAGTCCAGTCGAAATCGTGGCAATTATTGAGGTTGTCTTCCGATAAATCATTAGTGCCTTGTCCCTGGCGCAGCCAGTACGATTCGATCGATGCACAGGTGGCAAAGGTCCAGCAGGAACCGCATTGTCCCTGATTTTTCACCGATGTCACATACCCAAGCGTGCGTAAATCAAAGGTGGCCGGTAATACCAGCGGGCCTTTGACAGAAGCAGGATATTGCTTGGCACTGAGATCGATAACCGGCGGCAGATAGCCGTATTGCGGAGCCGGACTTCCTGATTGAATGTACTGGATATATGCCGGATTGACCGGAGCTTTCTGTGTTATCTGAGCGTTGAGCGAAACTGAAAGTATCACAACAGCTCCGAAAAGTAATGATGACTTCATAAATGGTGGTTGGTTCATATAAAGACAGCGAAAGCAAATATACGTTGCTTCGAAATATAAAAAGGCTGAGGTCAAGGACGAAAAGTTGTCAGCATTCAGTTATCAGCCATCAGCTCTGAGACTGGGCCGAGAAGATTGAGGACAAAGGCAAGAACTCTGAACAAGGAACAAGGAAGTGAGAATGCCGAACGGTTCTTCATTATATTTTCATTCAAACTACACTTCAAACTTCTAACATCCTTGTTCCTTGTTCATTATTCAATGAGGTAAGGAACTCTGAACATTCCGACGCTTTCGGTCGGAACTGTCAGCTGAACAAGGAAGTGAGAATGACGAACGGTTCTTCAGAATATTTTCATTTTAACAGCACTTCTTACTTCGTAATTCCTTGTTCGCTGTTCATGATTCAAGGATGTCGGTAATTAGCCGCTTTACTTCAACCTTAACCTTTTATGGGCTGGCTACAGAATAGCTTGTAAGCACATATAGACGAAATAAAGTTTTGCATATTAAAAATAATCCCGTACGTTTGTAAAAAAAATACAACTATGGGAAAAGGTGATATGAAATCAAAACGCGGTAAAATTCACCGTGGCAGTTATGGTAAAACACGTCCGCGTCATGCTGAAAAGCTAGCGCCGGTTGCTAAAGAACTCGAAGAAAAAAAGAAAACTGCAAAGCCGAAAGAAAAAGCGGTTAAGCCTGTAGATGCTGTTGCCGAAGAGCCAAAGGCCAAAAAAGCGCCGGCAAAAGCAAAAGCTAAAAAAGAAACCACGGATCAACCCGATTTGTTTGACGCCGGCGATGCTGCGAAAACAGAATAACGTTCGCAATAGTTACGATGATTACTTTCTTGAGTCTTCTGATGTAGTCTATCCTGCTGTCTATCCTTCGACTCCGCTCAGGATGACAGCAGGGCTAGAATGAAAGTAAATTCATTATGACAAAAGCGGGTTTGACTATTTACCCAAATATGATTTGTCCTTTTTGCGAAACTGCAAAGCCGGAGGTTGCTTATACTGCTTCCGGCTTTCACTTTTTCAGATGTACCGAATGCCATTCGCTGTTCCGTTCCGATGCAGGCGTTGCAATTGATCATCATTACGATGCTGAATATTACGGCGACAGTCCAAAAGAAAAATTCTGGCTGAAACCTGTTGTATGGTTGCTCAATTCAGAGCGGGGCAGCAGGGCTAAATTCATTTCAAAAAGAGTTTTAAAGGACTCATCAGTGCTCGACATTGGCTGCGGCAACGGCGCGCTGCTGCATAAGATTCATCAGCTGTCGGGCGCAAGTGTTATTGGTGTTGAAATGGACAATGTGGCTGCGCGCCGGGCCCGTGACCGCGGATGCATCACCGTATTTTCTGATTCATTTGAAAAGGCGCCGCTTGCCGAAGGCAGTTTTGATGCGGTTTCCATGATTCATTCGTTTGAGCATATTCCGCAGCCCGCGCCAACACTGACAAAAGCAGTTGCCTTACTCAAACCCGGTGGCATTTTTTACATGGCCATTCCGAACATCAATTCCATTCAATATTCAATATTCCGGAAACACTGGCTGCATCTTGATCCGGAGTTTCATCTGCATTTTGTTTCACGGCAGCAATTGCTGAAACTTGCATCCGGAGCCGGTTTAAAGTATATCAAAACCCGTCACTTCAATCCGGTGCAGAATATTCCGGGCTTTATTCTCAGCGCCATGAATCTCGTTACCGGCCGTCGTGATGTGCTTTTCAACATGCTGCGCCACAAAAAGAAATTGCGCAATCCACTGAACATTTTATTGTTTATTTTTCTGATGCTTTTAGCCGCGATTTTGCTACCCTTTGCCATCATCGAAGAATGCATTTCGTGCATAGCCGGCCGCGGCGCCACGGTGGATTATGTGTTTGAGAGGGAGTAAGGGATCTGATTTACTGCCATAGCAGTAAATTGCACGTTAACACTTTGCGATTCTAATAAAAACGATATAATTTGCTGTTAAGGCAGTAATATGGTGCATATTTATTTTGCATAGTGGAAAAAATATTGTATTTTTGCTGCTTAAACGGTAAAAATGCTCGAACCAAATCTTTTATCAACTATTATCAAGCAGCATAGGAAAGCTGCAGGATTGAGCCAGCTACAGCTTGCTGAAATAGCCGGAGTAGGGAAAACAGTGGTTTTTGATCTTGAAAAAGGGAAAGAAACTGTGCAATTGGATACTCTCCGAAAAATTTTGCATGTGTTGAATATTAAAGTCGAACTGCATAGTCAGCTGATGAACGAAATTTTGAATATCAATGAAAAGAGCTAAAATATTTGTTTGCGGAAAAGAAGTGGGGTATCTGACAGAGATGGTCATGGGCAAAGAGTATGTATTTGAATACAATGAGGAATACACAGGAATACCTGTTTCGCTCACCATGCCGCTTAGCAGGAAACAATATGTATTTGATGCTTTCCCACCGTTTTTTGATGGACTTTTACCCGAAGGACATCAACTGGAAGGATTATTGAAAATCGGGAAAGCCGATCGGAATGATTTATTTTCACAACTTATGCTGGTTGGAAGAGACACTGTTGGAGCTGTTACAGTAATGGAGGTTGCATTATGAAACGTTGTCCGATTTCATATGAAACCTGTGGAAATGCCGATTACAGCGAAAACGGGCTACGTTTATTGTCGCCTAAGCTGGATCATTTAAGTAAGTTTTCGTATTCAGCTGAGGAACAAAGAGCTGAAGCATTGGCGCGGGCTGTAAAACTTTCTATTCAGGGTGTCCAGCCAAAACTCAGTGCGATTCTTAATATTAGAGATTCCAGGTTTGATTTGGTTGATTCTGGTGGAAAATACATTCTTAAACCTCAACATCACATTTATCCTCAGCTTCCTGAAAATGAAGATTTGACAATGCGGATGGCTGATGCTGCCGGTATCAATGTCCCTCTTCATGGCATGATATGGTCGAAAGATCAGTCATTGACATATTTTATCAAACGATTTGACAGAGCAGGGCATAAAGATAAGATTCCGACCGAAGATTTTGCGCAACTTGCCGGCTTGTCGCGTGAAACCAAATACAATTATTCCATGGAAAAACTTATTCTGCTTATGGATGAATATTGTACTTTTCCTGTGATTGAAAAATCAAAATTGTTCCGACTGGTGCTTTTCAACTTCCTGGTTGGGAACGAAGATATGCATCTGAAAAATTATTTATTAATCCGAAATGATGGCAAAATAGAATTGTCGCCCGCTTACGATTTATTGAATTCGACTATCGTTTTGAAGGGTGGTGCAGAAGAAATAGCACTAACACTTGCCGGAAAAAGGAAAAAACTATCCAGAGAAATTCTGATCGGATATTTCGGCAAAGAACGATGCGGATTGAATGAAAAAATAATCGATAATAATATCCATGCATTGAAAAAAGGAAGCGAAGTCTGGTTTGATCTGATCAGCATTAGCTTTCTGACAAATGAGCTGAAAGAAAAATACAAAAATCTGCTCGAAAGAAGGATGCGCATTCTTGATTTTTAGCATCTCTCAATCCAACTGTGGACGCATTATTATAGTAATATAATATACCCGAAAGGGTATTAAAATGGTAATTATTGAGGAAAAATTACCCTTACGGGTATAAAAACTGCCCGATCTGTCAAAGGTTGCCAAATCTTTCACTGCGA
>CAZJOL010000185.1:0-5768 GCA_964547605.1 uncultured Bacteroidaceae bacterium
CGCATTTTATTCACCGGTTATCGCAGCGATTCGATGGGGTTGGTTAAAAATTCAGATTTGTTTGTACTGAGTTCCATTTATGGTGAAGCTATCTGCAAGTCGGTGATTGAGGCCATGAGTTGTGGTGTGGCACCGGTCATTACCGATATTCCCGGAAACCGTGAAATGGTGATTAATGGCGAAAGCGGATTGGTGATTCCGCGAAAAAATCCAGCTGCCATTGCACGGGCTATTGAGTATATGTATGAGCATCCGGAGGAAAGAAAAAAAATGGCAGATGCTGCCAGAAAGCGCATGCAGAGTGAGTATCACATAGATGGAACAATTGATAAGATGCTGGCGTTATACAAAAAACTTGCGGATAAATAATCCGATAAAGAAGTCATGAACTTAGTTTTCAAATGATTCCCGACAATTCCAGGTCAGCTAGAGCTGACGCTAAAATGTCGGGATGCAAGCAACATTTTGGCGTCCGCATGACATTTATTTAAAAAGAGGTGCGGACACGGAATTCCGCCAGTGGGCGGACAAGCTGTTGGTTGCAAAAGTCGTTTCTATCCGACGATTCCAGGTCAGTGATGCTTTGTTGTTGACCTTTCCAGACTGACGCTAAAATGTCGGGATGCAAGCAACATTTCCCGACGATTCCAGGTCAGCTGAAGCTGACGCTAAAATGTCGGGAAGGATTTTATTTTCCAATCCGGCTGTTGAAAGAGAAAATAGATTTGCGTTTTGATGCGCGGAAAACGCCTTCTGAAACGGCTTTCACATCTTCGACGGTATAGAAGGCATTTGGATTGTGCGTGTTTACAATTTCAACAAAGTGCTGCAGATCTTTTCTTTTGATTATGGACATCACGATTTTTACAGGGCCACGCGATCCGTTGGCATCCATAACGGTGACTCCAAAATTTTTGGATGAAAGGTCGGCAATGAGTTCCGTTGTGTCGAATTTCGGAATCACGCGCACAATCAATGTTCCAATGGAAAGTTTTTCATCGATCCACATACCGATTAAATTCCCCGCAGCAAAACCGGCACCGTAAGCGAGAATCGCAATCCAGTTGGTAAGGTCGTTGAGAATCTGTCCCACAGCCAGCAACCAAATTATGACTTCGCAGAAGCCCAGAATGGGAACCCAGAATTTTATTCCGCGTGCGAGAAAAATCAGACGCAGTGTGCCAACACTCTGATCGGCAATACGCGCAAAGAAAATCAGTACCGGCAATAATACAAACTCGTACCAGGAAAAGTCCATGTTGTTTTTTTTGCAAAGATATTTATTAATGTGCTGATGTGCTGATTTGAAAATTTGAAAATTTGAAAATTGAAGATTTTATAATGATTTAGAAAACGAGTCAGCTTATTCTGAGCGCTGATTACTGACAACTGATTACTGACAGCTGTTTACAACGACTGTAACGAACACGTGAATATTAAATTTTTCCTGATATAAATCAATTCAGACTAAATAGATAGAAAAAGTATTATATTTGTTGCAAATTAAATTCTATGAAAAATCTCGCAGTCATTTTTATGCTTGTTGTTTTTCTAACCGGATGTGGAAATCAGAAAAAGGACGATAAAGCTGTTGACAAACTGAAAGGAAACATCAGCATTTCAGGTGCTTTTGCATTGTATCCGATGGCGCAGAAATGGGCCGAAGAATTCATGAAGGAAAATCCAGATGTGAAGATTGACATTTCGGCTGGTGGAGCAGGCAAGGGGATGACCGACGTGTTGAACGGAATGGTTGACATGGCCATGTTTTCGCGCAGTGTTTCGCCCGAAGAGGAAAGCAACGGTGCATGGAAAATCGCAGTGGCAAAGGATGTTGTGCTGCCGACCATCAATGCGAAAAACCCGGTATATGCCGAGCTCATGACACGCGGACTTACAAAAGAAGAGTTCAAGAAATTATACATTACTCAGGAAATCAAGGACTGGAGCCAGCTTAAGCTGAAAGGCGGCGGAGCCATCAATTTGTTTACCCGCAGCGATGCATGTGGTGCAGCCGAAATGTGGGCGAAGTTCATGGATGGTGAGCAGGCCGATCTGAAAGGCGTTGGCGTTTTTGGTGACCCCGGAATTGCAGATGCAGTGAAGAATGATATTAAAGGTGTCGGATTCAATAATATTATATATGCATACGACTACAAGACCGGAAAAATTCAGGATGGCATTGGCATCATTCCGATTGACATCAATGGAAACGGGAAAATTGATCCGGAAGAAAATCTGTACAGCGATATGAAATTGCTCACCGGAGCCATTCGCGACGGAAAATTTCCGGAACCGCCGGCACGTCCGCTGTATTTTATCTGCAAAGGCAAGCCACAAAATCAGCTTGTAGTGGCTTTTTTGAAATATATTCTCACCACAGGTCAGCAATGGGTTGAAGAGAGCGGTTATGTGAAGCTTCCTGAAACAATGATTGCTACTGAACAAAAGAAACTCGACTAATGCTGGCAGCACGACGCATACGTGATTACGCGGGCCGCAGCTGGATGGTGATTTCAAAAATCATTATCATCCTGGTGCCGCTTATCATGCTGGTCGTTTTGATTGACAAGTCGCTGCCACTGCTGCAGGACAACGGATTCCTGAATATTCTTTCGGGAAACGAATGGAAACCGGGTGCAGGAAGTTTTGGATTCAGGCCATTCATCATAGGCTCTTTGTATGTTTCAATTCTGGCCATTTTGATTTCTGCACCCGTTTGCATTCTTGCAGCCATCTATCTTTCGGAATATGCACACCGCCGCATCCTTGGATTCATGCAGCCGGTGATTGATATTTTAGCCGGAATCCCTTCTGTAATTTATGGTGTGTGGGGAATTCTTTTCATTGTACCGTTTGTGCGAAATGTGATTGCACCTGCCATGGGCATTGAAAGCACCGGTTACTCGATTCTGGCCGGTAGTCTGGTTTTGGCGGTCATGATCATTCCGTTTATTCTGAATATCCTGCTTGAATTATTTGCAACGGTTCCGCGTGAATTGCGTGAATCCGCTTATTCAATGGGTACCACAAAATGGGAGATGGTGAAAGTGACCGTGCTTCGAAAAACGGGAGCAGGAATCATTTCCGCAGTTGGCCTTGGATGGGCGAGAGCCATTGGCGAAACCATAGCTGTGATGATGGTGGTGGGCAACACCATTGCCATTCCCGAAAATATCATTAGTCCCGGATATCCGCTCCCCGCGCTGATTGCAAACAATTACGGAGAGATGATGAGCATTCCGAAATACGACAGCGCGCTCATGTTTGCAGCATTGGTACTTCTCGCAATCACCGTTGTATTCAACATTCTCATGCGTCTGATCATTCGTCGTTTCACAATTAAATCAGATGAGTATGAAACGTAAACGCATCGAAGAAGGAGTGATGAAAGTGCTGATGGTTACTGCTACGCTGCTGATTGCATTTGCGCTCGGATCCATTCTGTACAGCATTGTTGCGAAAGGCTTTCGTTATCTCAGCTGGGATATGATTTCGTCTTTGCCAAAAGGCGGTTATTATTTCGGCAAGGAAGGCGGCGTATTAAATGCCATTATCGGTTCTTTGTATCTGGCTCTGGGTGCTACTTTCCTTGCATTGATCATCAGCGTGCCTACGGCATTGTATATGAACGTCTTTCTGCGACGAAACGGAAAAGCGGTAATGGCCTTCCGTTTTTTCCTTGATGTGTTGTGGGGAATTCCGTCCATTGTTTATGGTGCATTTGGTTTCACCATCATGGTGGCCATGGGCATCCGCACCTCGCTGCTGGGCGGGATTGTGGTGGTCGGTGTTTTTGTTGCGCCCATCATGATCAGGGCCATGGATGAAGTTTTGCAACGGGTGCCGAATGGAATCCGCGAAGCTGCATACAGCATGGGATGCACGAAAACAGAAACCGCTTTCCGCTTTTTCATGCGCAAAGCAGCACCCGGAGTTGTCACGGCCATTTTGCTTTCATTCGGACGAGCCATTGGAGATGCAGCTGTGGTGCTGCTTACAACGGGTTACACCGATTTCATTCCAACCTCGCTCAACCAACAGGTGGCCACATTACCGCTTGCAATCTTCTTTCAGCTTGGGTCACCGGTTGAAGAAGTGCAGGGGCGTGCATACGCTTCGGCGCTGATACTCACCATCATCATTCTGATCATCAGTCTTTCCGCACGCCTGATCGGACGTGTGTACAAAAAAAACGTGTAAACAATGACCGATAAACAAAACACCATAGAAATCAGCAATCTCAATGTTTATGCGGGTGATAGAAAATTGCTCAGCGATATTTCGGTGAATATTCCGCGCGGAACCATTACGGTGATCATGGGGCCCAGTGGTTGCGGCAAAACAACGTTACTGCGATCGCTGAATCGCCTTACCGATTTGAGTGGTCTTAATGTCAGTGGTCAGATCAATTTCAGCGGGCAGGATATTCTTTCACTCCGGGGTTATGATGTTGCAGCAATGCGGCAAAGGATGGGACTGCTTTCACAGAGGCCGTACCCATTGCCGCTGAGTATTTTTGAGAATGTTGCGTATGCTGTGCGGCTTAAAGGTATAACGCGCAAAACGGAGGTCAGGAGTCAGGTTGAGCATTATCTGCAACTTGCCTGTCTGTGGGATGAAGTGAAAGATCGTCTCAATAATTCGCCATCGACACTCAGCATCGGGCAGCAGCAGCGGCTTTGCCTTGCACGTGGTCTGGCGGTTGATCCCGAAGTGATTCTGGCTGATGAACCGACATCGGCGCTGGATCCTATTTCCACGCAGGCCATTGAACAATCGTTCATGCAACTGAAAAATGATTACACGATTATTCTGGTGAGTCACATTCTGCGACAAGCCAGACGTATTGCGGATTACGTGGTGTTCATGTATCTGGGCGAGATGATTGAAAGCGGCGAAGCGCAAACGTTTTTTTCAGATCCGAAAAATGAAATCACGAAGAAATATCTGGAGGGAGTTTTTTATTAGTAGTGAGTAGTGAGTAGTGAGTGGGGCCCTTCGACGGAGTTTACCCCGCTGTTCGTGCTTCGACGGAGTTTATCCTGCTGTTGACTCTTCGACTCCGCTCAGAGTGACAGCAGGCAGGGCTCAGCATGACAGCGGCGGGGCTCAGGGTGACAGGTGAGTAGGTTAAGGTCGAGGTCAAGGTTGAGGTCAAGGTCAAGGTTGAGGTCAAGGTTGAGTAAGGTATTCATCATAGCTGACAGCTTCAGCTGTCAGGTTGTGAAGTACCAAGTCACGGATGCATATCCGCACCATGAGAGATTTTTGAAATGATGTGCAATATGGGAATTGATTTGAGAATAGGAACAGGAGGCGTGTGATATTTATCAATTGTGGGCACACATGAATCGGATAGATAAATTGTCAAACGGGAAACAAAAAAACAGACATATGAAAAAATCATTGGTAATTGCTTTTTTTGTGCTTATGGGCACCGCGATGTATGCGCAAACATTTGAACTGACGGGAGAATTTCGTTTCAGACCTGAATTCAGAAATGGCTACAAACAATTGCCAGACAGTGTTTCGGAAGCAGCGGGTTTTGTTTCCCAGCGCAACAGAATCGGATTGCATTACAATAGTGACAAATATGAAACACAGCTGACACTGCAGGAAGGCCGCGTGTGGGGCGATGAACTGCTCAAAAGCAGCAAACCGACACTAGGCATTCTGGAAGGATGGGTAAGCATGAAAGTGGCTGATTCATTGAAGTTGCGAATGGGACGCCAGCAGGTGTCATTCGGAAATCAGCGGTTGTTCAG
>CAZJOL010000186.1:0-5677 GCA_964547605.1 uncultured Bacteroidaceae bacterium
CATCAGTCCACCTACTGACATAAAAAACAAAATGGCAAAAATGAATGGCTTCAATGTCATTATTTAATGCATAAAGAATGTGCAAGTTACGAAAAAATCCGGAAATGCAAAGCATGAGGCATGCGGCGCATTGCACAAGGCTCAAGGCACAAAGCATACAGCATGGTTAAGCTTCGCTCTCGCTCTGATTCTCGTTCTGTTCAGGCATGCGGCTTGCGGCGCAATGTCCCGCCTTCGGCGTGATAAACTCCACGCACAAGGCACAATGCACAAAGCATACAGCATGGATAAGCTTCGCTCGCGCTCTGATTCTCGTTCTGTCCAGACATGAGGTATGCGGCACAATGCACAAGGCACAAGGCACAATGCACAGGGCGCAAAGCGCAATGAGCAAATCGAAAATCAGCAAATCAGCAAATTATTTTGTACTTTTGCACCTCTTTTTAAAAATCACTTTGGAATGAAGGGTAAATACAACGAGTACAAGCAATTAAGACTGACAGAACTGGCAGACGACGTGAGGCAATGGTGGGATACAAACGATGTATTCCGCAAAAGCATTGAAACACGCGAAGGAAAGCCGGAATATGTGTTTTTTGAAGGACCACCCAGCGCCAACGGAATGCCGGGCATTCATCATGTGATGGCACGCGCCATTAAAGATATTTTCTGCCGTTACAAAACACTTAAGGGCTTTCAGGTGAAACGCAAAGCTGGCTGGGATACCCACGGACTGCCCGTTGAGATTGGCGTTGAGAAAAAACTCGGAATTACCAAGGAAGACATCGGTAAATCAATTTCTGTTGTCGATTACAACCGCGAATGCCGTCAGGAAGTAATGAAATACAAAGATCAGTGGGATGAGCTTACACGCCGCATGGGCTATTGGGTTGACCTCGAAAATCCGTACATCACTTTCGACAATAAATATATTGAATCGGTCTGGTATCTGCTGAAAAAGCTGTACGACAAAGGACTTCTGTATAAGGGCTACACCATTCAGCCATATTCTCCTGCTGCCGGAACAGGCCTCAGCACGCATGAACTGAACCAACCCGGCTGCTACAAAAATGTAAAAGACAACACTGTTGTTGCGCAATTCAAAGTGGTGCGCAACGAACGCAGCGAATTTCTTTTCAGCACACCCGGCGTGAAAGGAAACCTCTACATCCTTGCCTGGACGACCACTCCGTGGACACTGCCTTCGAACACTGGCCTTGCCGTTGGTGAAAATATCGAATACAATCTTGTTCAGACTTACAATCCTTACACATTCGAACCGCAGACCGTTGTGGTTGGTGTTCCCCTGCTCAACCGCTGGTTTCCGGCCGAGAATGCGGCTCTTGAAATAGACAGCTACGAACCCGGACAAAAAAATATTCCGTTCAAAGTTCTGGGAACTTTCAAAGGAAAAGAGCTCACTGAAATTCGTTTCGAACAATTGTTGCCATACGCGCAGCCCGCTGAGGGAGACCCTTTCCGCGTGGTAGCCGGAGATTTTGTGACAACCGAAGACGGTACAGGCATCGTGCATCTGGCTCCCAGCTTTGGTGCAGACGACTTCCGCATGGGAAAGAAATACAATCTCGGTGCACTCACGCTGGTGAACAAGCAGGGAAAATTCACGGAAGAGATGGGCGAGTTCGCCGGAAAATTCGTGAAACCACAGTATAATCCGGATTACACCCCTGAAAAGGAAAAAGAATTGAATGTTGACATCGAACTTGTCATCAAGCTGAAGAAAGAAAACAAAGCTTTCAAAGCTGAGAAGTACGAACACAGCTATCCGCACTGCTGGCGCACCGATAAACCCATTCTGTACTATCCGCTCGATTCATGGTTTATCAAAACCACCGACTATCGCGACCGTATGATTGAACTGAACAACACCATCAACTGGAAACCCGAATCGACCGGTACAGGCCGCTTTGGCAACTGGCTCGAAAATCTGGTTGACTGGAATCTGAGTCGCAGTCGCTATTGGGGCGTTCCGCTTCCTGTGTGGCTGAGCGAAGATGGCAGCGAAATCAAATGCATTGGCTCGCTCGAAGAACTTTCAAAAGAAATCAGCAAGAGCATTGAAGCCGGTTTCATGGAAGAAAACCCGATGAAGGATTTTGTTGTAGGTGACATGAGCAAAGCCAACTACGAAAAATTCGACATGCATAAACCATCGGTTGATCCGATCATACTTGTTTCGGATTCAGGAAAACCGATGCGCCGCGAGCCCGATCTCATCGACGTATGGTTCGACAGCGGCTCCATGCCTTATGCGCAGTGGCATTATCCGTTCGAAAACAAAGAGGTTTTTGATAAAAGTTTTCCGGCTGATTTCATTGCCGAAGGCGTTGACCAGACACGTGGCTGGTTCTTCACACTGCATGCCATTGCTACCATGGCGTTTGATTCGGTGGCGTATAAAACCGTTGTTTCAAACGGTCTGGTGCTCGATAAAAACGGCAACAAAATGTCGAAACGACTTGGTAATGCTGTTGATCCGTTTGAGACCATCGGCAAATACGGTCCCGATGCGACCCGCTGGTACATGATCACCAACTCGCAGCCATGGGACAATTTGAAATTCGACAGCGAAGGCGTGGCCGAAGTTCAGCGAAAATTCTTCGGAACGCTGTATAACACCTACTCATTCTTCGCATTGTATGCGAACATCGACAAGTTTGATTTCAGCGATGCTGAAGTTCCTGTTGCTGAGCGGCCCGAGCTTGATCGCTGGATTTTATCGGAGTTGAACAGTCTGATAAAGCTGGTGGATGAGTCCTATGCTGACTATGAGCCAACCCGCGCCGGGCGCGCCATTCAGAATTTCACCGATGAGTTTCTGAGCAACTGGTATGTACGTTTATCACGTCGCCGTTTCTGGAAAGGTGAAATGTCGAAAGATAAGCTCTCAGCTTACCAGACGTTGTACCATGTTCTTGAAACGTTATCTATTCTCATTTCGCCCATTGCGCCGTTCTTTGCTGAAAGATTATTCTCGGATCTGAATTCGGTGACCGGTCGTCGCAATACTGAAAGCGTGCATTTATGCGAATTCCCGAAGTACAACAACGAATACATCGACCGTGATCTGGAAGAGCGCATGCAGCTTGCGCAGAAGGTCTCATCGATGGTTTTGTCGCTTCGCAAGAAAACCGGCAACCGTGTTCGTCAGCCGCTCCAGAAGATTCTGATTCCGCTCACCGACAGCAAAATCAAGGAACAGCTGGAAAGCGTTCAGAAGATTATTCTGGCCGAGGTGAACGTGAAGGAACTGGAATTTTTCAAGGACGATGGAAGTTTCCTGATCAAAAAAATCAAGGCCGACTTTAAAAAGCTCGGACCCCGTTACGGAAAACAAATGAAAGAGCTGGCGGCCGCTATTGCTGCCATGAACGGAGCACAGATCAATCAGCTTGAGAATGAAGGAAAAATAAGTCTGGCATTAGTGGAAGGCACCGCTGAAATTTTAGTGGATGACGTTGAAATCGTCACTGAAGACATTCCCGGCTGGGTTGTAATGAGCGAAGGAACCCTTTCGGTCGCCCTTGATGTGACACTGACCGACACATTGCTGCAGGAAGGCATTGCCCGGGAGTTTGTCAACCGCATCCAGAACCTGCGCAAGGAGCGCGATTACGAAGTTACTGACAAAATCCGTGTCTTTGTTGATAAGACGAATTCGGTGGAAATGGCAATAACTAACAATTATTCATATATTTGCAATGAGATACTAGCTACTGAGCTTGAACTTCGGGACACTAAAGAAGCTGCTGAAGCCGTTTTATTAGAATTAACCGATGAGATTTCAGTTCACGCTATCGTCGAAAAAGTGTAAAAACTGAATTATGGCAAAAGAAGAAAAAGAAAAAAGTCGCTACAGCGATGAGGAACTTGAAGAATTCCGTTTGCTGATTGTTGCAAAACTGGATAAGGCAAAGGCAGATCTGGCCTTGCTTACAGAAGCTTTTACCGGTACCAACGACAATGATATCAGCGACACCAGCCCAACCTTCAAGGTGCTTGAAGAAGGATCTCAGGTTTTGTCGAAGGAAGAAAACAGCCAGCTGGCTGCCCGTCAGCAGAAGTTTATCCGCGACCTTGAAGCAGCACTGGTCAGAATCCAGAATAAAACCTATGGCATTTGCCGTGTCACAGGAAAGCTTATTTCAAAGGAACGACTGAAAGCAGTTCCTCATGCCACGCTCAGCATTGAGGCCAAAAATAAAATGACCAAAAAAGAACCCCGCATCAGTCTGCCGCCCGATGAATAGAAAAGTCTTTCGTAATGTTCTGATATTCATCTTTGCATTACTGATTCTCGATCAGATTCTGAAAATTTATATCAAGACCCATTTTCTCCTTGGCGAGGAAGTGAATGTTATTGGTCACTGGTTTCGCCTCAATTTTGTTGAAAACATAGGGATGGCATTCGGACTGCATCTGAAAGGTGCAATCGGAAAGTATATGCTCAGCATTTTCAGAATCATTGCGGCCAGCGCCATTATGTGGTATCTGCTGAAAATTATCCGCGAAAAGAAACCATTGCTGTACATTTTCGCCATTGCATTGATTTTTGCCGGAGCCACCGGGAACATCATTGACAGCATGTTTTACGGGCTGGTCTTCGATTCCAGTTCGGTGTATGGTTCCGGTGCCGATCCTGCAGTATTGTTTGGTGGCAGCTATGCCGGATTTCTTCAGGGGAAAGTGGTTGACATGTTTTATTTCCCGATTCTGCACGGCCATTATCCGTCCTGGCTTCCGTTCAAAGGCGGAGAAGAGTTTCTTTTCTTCAGACCGGTCTTCAATCTTGCCGATTCCTATATTTCAATTGCTGTGGTTATGATCATTGTTTTTCAGAGACGGATGTTTCCGAAAGAAGCTAAAGATTGAAAAAGAAAAAACTGTTGAGCTAAAAGAAGAATAATCCTCAATTCTCTATTTTATAAAAGTCTGCATTAAAAGATCCATGCAGACTTTTTCATATTGATGTATTACCGTAGAAGCCCTACGCCACTATTATAATCTCTTTCAGTCCCATCAAGACCTCTTAATCTGATGATTACAGAGTAAACTCCCTGCAAGGCTTCGGCCCCATCCGGCAACAGACCATTCCATCCATGGTTTATGTCTGTTGTACTGAAAACAAGTTCGCCCCAACGAGAGTAAATTCTCATGCTGTAGGTGTCAGAATCCCAGCCCGTTCCGGACGGTCGAAGGTCTTCGTTGCGACCATCACCGTTCGGGCTGAATGCATTAGGCAGATAAAACGTAAAAGACGGTTTAATATTCACCATCATTGTTGTTGAATCAGCACAACCCGCTGCATTTTCCACCCAAAGAGTCACTAAATATAAACCACTCCCAATGTAGGAGTAAATTGGGTTTTCGGTGAAATCGGTTCCGATATCATCACCAAAACTCCATGTAAAAATGGTGGCTCCGGTTGATTGATTGATGAAAGTAATGGTTGGCTCATCTTCGGTCGTCACAGCAGGTTTGGCAGTAAATGCAGCATTCGGATTGGACAGGATTGAGATGTAATTATTCATTGCTGCAACAGACTGGCAGCCGGCTGCAGTGGTCACAGTCAAAGTTACAGAATAGGTGCCTGCACCGTACGTGTGGCTCGGGTTCTGCAATCCGCTGATGCCGCCATCGCCGAATTCCCAATCCC
>CAZJOL010000187.1:0-1507 GCA_964547605.1 uncultured Bacteroidaceae bacterium
GCGCGTTTGTAGCTGCAGCAGCAGTGGCTGTTGTAAAAGTGAAAAAAGAAGTTGCCGCTAAAAATATTCCTTATCTCGGAATGGCTGCAGCTTTCTCATTCATTATCATGATGTTTAATCTGCCCATTCCCGGAGGTACAACCGGACACGCCGTAGGCGCAGCGGTGATTGCCATACTGCTCGGCCCATGGGCCACGGTGATGGCTGTTTCGGTGGCACTCATCATTCAGGCGCTGATTTTTGGCGATGGCGGTATTACAGCCATTGGCGCCAACTGTTTCAATATGGCTGTATTTATGCCGTTTGTAGCGTATTATATTTTCAAACTTTTCCGCATGAAATCGGAAAAACCCGGACGCATTTTCTTTGCGGCATTTATGGCCGGATACATCAGTCTCGTACTAGCAGCAGTTCTCACCGCTGTCGAATTCGGCATTCAGCCAATGATTGCAACAGCTGCCGATGGCAAAGCATTGTATTGCCCGTATGATCTTTCCATTGCCATTCCGGCCATGGCCATCGAACATCTAGTATTATTCGGTGTTGCCGAAGGTCTTGTGACCGCATTTGTTGTGCGATACTTTTTCAATCATGACCGCGAAAACATTTATGCCATTCAGAAAGGAGGACGACATGAATAAACTTCAAAAACGCATTCTGATTTTTTTGATGGTCCTGATTATTCTTACACCCATCGGTATTTTTCTACCCATGGCATTTGATGCCGGAGACGCGTGGGGCGAATGGTCGGCCGAAACTGTAGAAGGTCTGATTGGCTACGTTCCCGACGGTTTGCAGAAATATTCCGATACGTATCAGGCGCCCATGGCCGATTATTCAATGAATGCCGACGATCCTTCGCTTGGACATCAATCGGGATACTACATTCTGTCGGGACTTATTGGCGCCGCACTTACACTCGGCGTTACCTGGCTGCTGTCAAAACTGATAATACGCAAATGAGCATTGAGTTCCCGGCATTTCTGACTGAGCCCAATCCGGTTGTCACACCTGCCGCCAAAAGGCGGAAAAGTCGCATGCCGTTTCTTGACAAAACGCTGAAATCCGTTGCAGGAACAGTGAAAACAATGTATGTTCACTCGGAAACAGACGCGCGCGATAAATTGTTGTTTCGCATCAATCCACTGGTGAAGTTTTTCTCCTTCATATTTCTCATCGTCTCCATAAGCCTTGCACACAGCATTGAATCACAGATCCTGGCTTCCGGCATCATTCTGATTTTTTATCTTATTTCCGGAATTTCTTATCGTTTCGTTTATAAAAAAATCCTTGTTTTGTCAATCGTTTTCGGGCTCCTGATCTTTCTTCCGGCGTTGCTGAATGTGATCACACCAGGCAAAATAATTCTTCCAATATTTCATTTTGAGAAGGAATCGCAATGGTGGATTTACCGGATTCCACAGACCATTGGCATTACAGAAGAAGGAACCTATGTCGTGACCCGGCTTTTTCTCCGGGTTCTCAATTCCATTTCGCTTGCGCTGCT
>CAZJOL010000187.1:1607-5651 GCA_964547605.1 uncultured Bacteroidaceae bacterium
TTCAATGCCAGTTTCAGACAACAAACGGCTTTTATTTTTCAGAATTCTGACGTTCAGCTTTTTTGCAGTACCGTTTTCGAAGAACTGATGTTTGCGCCGCTGCAATTGGGATTATCGCAGGAAGAGGCTGAAAAACGAGCACTTGAGATGCTTGCATCCATCGGTATTGAACATCTGAAAGACCGCTCCGTGATTAGTTTGTCGGGTGGAGAAAAGAAAAAGGTCGCCATTGCCTCAGTGCTGACAATCAATCCTGATGTCATTCTGGTAGATGAGCCGCTGGCTGGTCTCGATCCAAAGTCCCAGACTTTTGTAATTGAATTGCTGTTGGCATTGAATCGTGCAGGAAAAACCGTTGTTTTCACAACACATCACCTCGATCTGGTTGACCATCTGCAGCCGCGTGTCATCGTGTTATCCGAAGATCACACCATCAGTAAAACCGGAACGGCAGAAGAAATTTTAAACGACGAGGATTTTCTGGTCAGCGTAAACCTGATTCATGAGCACACGCACAAACACGGCGACGAAGTGCATAAACACTATCATTCGCACTATGTGTTTCACAAACATGGAAAGCACTAATAATAAATTCAGAAATTTATAACCCGCCAGAAGTGGGTCAAAAAACCTGGTTATGGCGGATTATAACCGTTAAACAGCAAACAAATCCTTCAATTCAATCTCACATTGGATAATTCCGGAATGAACATTCTGAGCCAATCCGGATGATGATACAAAGGTGAGAAATACCGACTTTTTTGTATTTGTTACACTCCTGAATGTGCCGAATTTATTTTTCAGTTCATCCGCATACTTTTTGTTAATGACAAAAGGATGCACGGAAAACTTCATCTCGCACAAATTAATCACATTGTCGTTACGGTCAATGATCAGATCTATCTGTACACCTTTGTCAGTACCTGCAGGGCTGCGCCATGAATATACATTGCAATACACGCCGGAAATCCCGAGAGCGCGTTTCATCTGATCAACATGCATGGTGCAAAGCTGCTCAAATGCATAACCGGCCCAGGCGCGATGCTGCGTAGTGTCCATCATGCTCTTCCAGTAATTCTTATCCCTGCCGGAACGCCGCACAAACCTGAAATAAAACAAGGTGTAAAAATCGCAAAGCTGAAATATCCGGTCTCGGCTTATCTTGTTATATGCCTGAAAGGAACGGATAAAATCACAGTTTTCCAGATCTTCCAGGATTTTTGTCAATCCTCCGCCACTGCTTTCTTCAATGCTTTCAACAATTTCCTGCCGCGTCAGGCCGCTGCTCTTTTTGCTTAATGCCTCCACAACCTGCATGTACTTGTCTGAATTTTTAAAAAGGGCAGCATACAGGTTTTTGTACTCATCTTTCAAGCGGGCATTGGCTCCGAAAAACAGGTGGTCAATGTTCTGATCAACGCTCTTTCCTTTTTTCAGCAAACTCCAGTAATACGGAATACCACCAAGCGCCATATAGCATTCAGCCACCTGATGCTGGCTCCAGGTGAATTTCAGCGATTTGACGTATGCGGCACATTCCTTCAGGGTAAACGGCTCCAGCCGTAATTGATGCGTAATCCGGTTGTGCAGGCCACCTTTGTTGTTCAGCAGTTTATCGGTCATCCATGTGGTGGAAGATCCGCAGACAATCAGCAGAATGTCATTCCGGCCCGAAGCCCATGAATTCCAGAAATGCTCCAATGCACTCATAAACTTCGATTTCGGCGTATCGAGCCAGGGCATTTCATCCAGAAAAATTACTTTCTTTTTCTTTCTTGATTTTTCAATCAGCATACGCAATTGCTGAAATGCATAAATCCAGTTTTTAGCTACTGGTATATCTTTCAAACCAGCCTCACGCAAAGCAAGATTGAAATTGGCCATTTGCTCACTGAATCCGCCATTGGCAAGCCCTGTCAGATAAAAGTCAAACCGGTCCCGGAAAAACTCCCGGATAAGAAAAGTCTTTCCGACTCTCCTGCGGCCATACACGGCCACAAATTCCGAAATATCCGATTGGTAAAAGCTTTCAAGTTCTTCTTTTTCAAAGTCTCTGCCGACAATTGTTCTCATAACGGATCATTATAAGTCGCCACAAATATACAAATCTTTCCACATCTGGCCAATTATACATTTATAACTCGCCAGAAGTACCATTTTTTACCCACTTATGGCGAGTTATAACAACATCAGAATAAAAATATATTGCATATAAATCTGCTCCAAATCACACTTTGGAGACTATAAGAGAAAAATTCAATTAACCTGAAAGTAAAATTATTTTTGAGCGATCCAAATTTCAAAAACTTAATAATCCATGATGGATTACGCCATTTTCATTAGAAAATCTTTCAGAAACACAAACGCATCAAGCATGTTTTCAACTGCCCTGGGCGTCATTTCTTCCTTGAAATCGAACTCGTAGGCGCGCACATGCAGCACATATGCGTCGGGTGTTTTGTTGTATATCTTGCGGCATAGATCAATCACATACGAGGTCGATACCGCATGCATGGTGAATTCGATGGTAGCGTCGTTGGGCTCAACTTTTTCCAGACGGAAATTCTCAACGTTCTCCACAATGCTGGCATCAACAAAAACAACGGCATCGTACTCCGAAACAGTGGCTGCATCTTCGATGTTGAGCTGATAATTGCAATCGGTAAACACATTTTCAATCTTCTCTCCTTCAATCCACTTGTCAACCATTTCCACAAAGCGCTCGCCTATTCCGTCATCCATGCGGCCTGCATTGCCGTATCCGTATATCAGAGTTTTTTTCATCGGGTGCTGTTTGTGACAAAGGTAAGGACAAAAATCCATTTATTTTTCAGATTATTCAAACGAGTGAATGTTTGTGGCATACATGTATTTTTGTAAATTAGCATAGTCAAAACAAAAATGAAATTTTTCAATAATAAAATTTTTCAAATTGCTGGTATATGCCTGATGATTGCCTTGCCTATCGCTATTGCAGTAATTGACTGGCATAAAACTGATGAATTAAAAAACAAACATGGATTCACAATTGGAATCCCATTTAAGCATACCATAATGCCAGATGGGAATGAGTTGGAGTATTATTACTTTGTTAAAGGTGAAAAATATATACAAACACAAAGTGATTTCCCATGTGAAAAACCAAAGCATGCTTTACATAAGAGTTTTTACGTAATGTTCAACCCCGATAACCCCAAAAACAGTAAACTTTTACTGGATTATCCAGTTCCAGAAAGCATCACAGAAGCACCACCCGAAGGCTGGGATATAATTCCCGGAATTCCGGACTGGCGACAACCGAAATGAAAATGATTTTTGTAGCTTAGCATAGTGAAATCAATTATAAAATTCCTGAAATATCTCCATTACAGGCTTTATTCCTGGGACTTGAAAACATGGGGCAAAGCAGACAACCCGGCCATGAATGCCTTGATTGGTGTAACTTTCTTGGTTTTTTTTAAACACAACGATGATTCCAATGATTATCGTGGATATGGTGTTTCATATCAAATTGTTTGGAGTAATACCCAAATGGATGATTGCCATTATTATGTTGGCATATTACTATGGATTATACTTCGTGTTCAACCACAAAAAAAATATCTGGATGTTTGCAAACAATATAGAAACGAACGTAAAAATAAAAAGCGGAGAAAACTGTTTTATATATGGCTATATGTTGTTTTGTCGTTTTTAGTTCCGATTTTTCTGATACTTTGGTTGAGATAATAAAGATGAATTTTGGTATTTGTTATTAACCTGAGTTCGGGATAAAAACCAATATAGCTGGATTTTGGGACGTCGCCATAGAATTTTGAGGATAAAAGAAAATGGACAGGCGGGGATGGGAGCCGCTGTACGCGGCGGTTAAAATGCCGGAAATCTGTCTGAGCTGCATGTTTTAATCAGACATTCATTGCAGCGAGTTATTTCCGGCTGTGGGGGGCGTGTGGCCATTTTCTCCGCAAAAATCTCCGGCGACTAGCTTTTCTGGAGTTTATACCGCTGAAAGCGGTAGTACTTTTCTTGGAGTTTATCCTGAGC
>CAZJOL010000188.1:0-5567 GCA_964547605.1 uncultured Bacteroidaceae bacterium
AAAATCAAACCCATAGGTTACGAGGAGCGTAAGCAGCCAGATGATAAACAAACCGCCCAAACCACCCAGAACGGCGAGCACCACCGACTCGGAAAGAAATTGGGTGAGCACGAAATAATTTTTAGCCCCCAGTGCTTTTTGAATGCCGATGATGCCGGTGCGTTCGCGCACAGAAACAAACATGATGTTGGCAATGCCGAAACCGCCCACCAGCAGCGAAAATCCACCAATGAGCCATCCTGCCATGGTTACAATATCAAAAATACCGGAAAGGCCTTGAGTGAGCATGCTGGGCTCATTTACCGAAAAATCATCGCGGGTGCCGGGTTTCAGGCAATGTCTGGCACGCATGATCCCTGTAATTTCATAAACCATCTCTTCGTTGGGAATCCCTTCTTTTCCTCTCAGCGCAATGAAGGAATTCGAATTCATTTCATTGTCAACATCAATCACCTGACGAATAAAGTTAAATGGCACCATAACGAGCTCATCATTGCTGTTGCCGAAATTATTGGTGCCTTCTTTTTTCAGTACACCAATAACCTTCACTTTTTTATTGAGTAGTTTTACATATTGTCCAAGCGGATCATTTACGCCAAACAGTCGTTCTGCCACTGTTGCTCCCAGCAAGCAAACCGCGACACCATTATTGAATTCGCTTGGACTGAAATAGCGTCCTTTGGAAACATCAAAAATAAAAACCTTGTTGTATCCTTCCGAAATCCCGCCAATGCCCACAGATTCAACTTTGCTGTCACCGAATTCAACATTGCTGGCCGTCGATGTCATGAATGCTGCACTTTCTATGGTGGATCCGTTTTTTTCAAGTGCTTTCAGGTCATCAATAACGGGCTGAGGTCTCTTTATATATTCCCACCATTCAAAGTCGCTCCTAAACTCCCATGGCCACTTTTGCACAAAAACCACATTGGTTCCCATCGACTCAATGCTCGATGAAATCTGATTTTTCATTGAATCGACCACGGTAAAAACAATAATGACCGAGAAAATTCCGATGGTTATTCCCAGCACAGTAAGCACAGTGCGAAGCCGGTTTACCAGAATAGCTGAAATGGCAAACAAAAAACTCTCTTTTATGAGCCGCAGGAATAACATGACACAAATATATGAATTATTGCACAACGCACAATGCACATTGCACAACGGACAACGCACAATGCGCAGGGCTCAAAGCACAACGCACAATGCACAAAGCACAATGCGTATTACATTGTTATTACTACGCAATACTGGTTTATTTCAAGGTCTTTTTTAAGTTGATGATTTGAGCACTGAGTTTGAGCAGCCTCCCATTAATAGTTTGCCTTTCAATCTCAGAAATGAATCCGAATTTTTCGAAAACGAACATCATATTTGCACATTCAAAAACGGAACGTCTCGAAATATTCAGAAAGCTTGCAAATTCCTTGTTGGACGAAGATCCACTACCTTCAGCAATATTATTTGAGATGCTTAAGCCTGCAGATCTGAGTTGTTCTGCAAATTTGAAATATTTCTGCAGGCTTACACGTTCTGCAAATTCATATAATGGATCCATTATTTCAACACTCTCCTGCCAGATTGTTAACTGTTGGAAACGAAAATCATTCATGTTATTTATGTTTTATTACGAAAAGTACGAATTTTTGTATTCCTATAATGATAAAATCAATGTGCAGTTTGATCCGCATATGTTTTTTACACTAAGTATTCTTGTTGAATTTACGTTGAGCGTTGAGCGTTGAGCATTGAGCCGTCAGACTCTCTTGCGAAGCTTGTCTAGTAGTGCTGCAAAGTCTTTTGGGAGCGGACTTTCGAAGATTATGTGTTTGCCGGTGCCCGGATGAACAAATCCCAGTACAGCGGCATGCAGTGCCTGACGCGGCATGATTTCAAAGCAATTTTCTATGAACTGTTTGAATTTTGTTGTTGGATTTCCTTTTACAATCGTCATTCCGCCATACATCTCATCGGCAAAAAGCGGATGACCGATGTGTTTCATATGAGCGCGGATCTGATGTGTGCGCCCGGTTTCGAGCTGACATTCTATCAGCGTTGCAAAACCAAATCTTTCAATGACTTTATAATGTGTCACAGACCATTTCCCTTCTTCTTCGCTTTCGTAAATGGCCATCATGCGTCGGTCGCGCGTGCTGCGAGCCAGATAGCCGCTAATGGTTCCGCTGTCAGCATCAAAATCTCCCCAGACCAGTGCGCGGTACAGACGGTCGATCGTATGATCGAAAAACTGTTTTGCCAGAAATGTCTGTGCAAATTCTTCCTTGGCAACAAGCAGAAGACCGCTGGTATCCTTATCTATGCGATGCACCAACAGCGGAAAATGAGGGTTCGGCTTGCCTTTGCTGAAATGAAAAAGCAGTGCGTTCACCAATGTGTGGTCAAAGTTGTTGAAACCCGGATGAACAACCATGCCGGCGTCCTTTTCTATTATTGCCAGCTGATCATCCTCGTACACAAAATTCACCGGAATGTCTTCGGGCAGAATTTCTAGTTCATGCGGCGCCTGCGGCAACACAATGACAATCTCGTCGCAGGGCTTGATTTTATAGTTGGGTTTGACCGGCTTTCCGTTTACCAGGATGCAATCGGCGCGCGCTGCGTTCTGAATGCGGTTCCGGCTCACCTTGCTGCCGATCCGGTCGGAAAGATATTTGTCAATCCTTAATTGCGCCTGACCGCGGTCAACCACAATGCGGAAATGCTCAAACAACTCCCTTTCTTCATCGGGCAGTTCAGACATTTCCAGTTCGTTTTTTATTTCGTCAGAATCCATTTAATGAATACAGGATGTTCAGCATTTTTTTCAATCATCAGGGTATAATACCCGGGAGCGATGTCTCCTGTATTCATTGTATTTTCGCACCAGATGCTCTTTACAACGCGACCATTCAGATCGATGACGGAAACTTTTTTGGTGTCATTATCATTGAACTGAATATAACCGCAGTCATTGCAGGGATTCGGAAAAGCAGATACAGTGCGCTCTTCATCATCTATTCCCACATGCTGATAAGGTGAGTCACCAACAATGATTCTGATCATCGGTGTGCCGGCATACAACGTATTGTACCAGGTACCATCAACATTGTAGAAGAAATGATCGCTGCGGTCATTGTTTTTGTCATAGCCAAGATTCAGCACATCATTGGTGGTCTGCTCCCAGCCGACATAGATGGTGCCGCTGACCGGAAGCGGGTTGTCGAGCACATACGTGTAAAATGCATTGAAGCCCGGCTCAAACTCAGGACGCACACCGGATTGCTGATAGAGAACACTGCCCGGAACTCCTGCATTGTCGCCCCAGATGGTCAGATAAAAATATATCTGATTGACATCGTTTACAACACGGTTGAAGAACATCTGAACAGACTGGAGTGTGTCTGCAGTATTGAGCTTGAACTGATATGCCGCTTTGGCCGAATTCACCGTAAGTCCGTAGCCGGCTTCACATGAACCGTCATCGGGTGCGAAATAATTATAGAAACGCTGATAAAAGGCCAGCGTATCATTTGATTTGATCGGATCACTGATGGTTGCCGTGTTGATACACATGTTCACTTCGAATTCAGCATTTTCAGCAACCATTGAATTGAAAGTGTAGGGGACAGGGCTGCGGTAAAACGCTGTATCGGTCTGAGGATTCAGATTGGATGCGCTGAGGCCGGAGTTGTAATTGCTTGTCGTTCCTGATAAATCATCAATGGTGAGACGTTCCGTGACATTCAGCAGCGTGGTCGAGAGATTGGCATATGGAGCATTTATTTCCGTGGTCATTTCACCTGAAACATTGGCCAGAAAATGATTCCATGGCATGGAAAAATAATTTTCCAGCAATGTTTCATGACGTTCGCCGAAAGCGAGGTCTGTCGGAATCGTATCTGTTGAGTCACGTTCGCTATCGAGTATGATGTAGTCAATATTCCAGAAATCGGCATTTGAAGCCCATGTTGGAAATGAAAGATCGGCATAGCTTGCATAGTTTCTGAAACGGAACATGAAACCATCTGTCATGTATGCAGTGTCGGTAATTGGCAGCATGACACATTTCCATGGACTTCCGTTTTCGGCAATAAAATCAGTCATCGAAGAACCTGATGCCGACCAGATTTCAATCCATTCATTTTGATTGGCAGCGTAAAACTCGAGCAGGAGCGAATCTTCGGCATCAGGTTTTTCGCCCATACCCTGAGGTTGATAGAAAAAACTGAAATATAACGAGTCTGCAACTGTGGTTGCATGCGGTGTTCCGGTGAATACGGAGTCAAGTCGGATAACCTGCGATGTGAGTGTGTCAGCCGGGAAAGCAAAGCTGGAGCCATGTTCGTAGAGATAACCGTAAGCATCAAGGCCATCGAGTGTGGCTACTCCCATGGTGAGGGGAGCGTAGGCATTCCCGGTGTTGATGAAAGCAGTGCTGTCAGAAAATTTTCCGGCATCCGGGTAAACGAATGTGGACGAAAAATCTTCAAAAAACGGCATTGTGAGTATTGCTCTGCTGTTTTTCACAGCGACAGATTCTTTGTTTAAAAGTGTCTGATTAATCCCTGATGGAATCAGAACTTCCTGGGCGCTGGCTGCTGAAACAAGCAGCAACAGGCATATAACCGGAATGATTTTTCGCATATGACAACCGATTTTATTCATACCAGAGATCGATGGACTCGCCGACACTGATTTCTTTATCTTTTTCGAATTTCGGACTTTGTTTGACGACGCGCACCTTCACGGTATCATCAGGATCTGCAAATATTTCGGATCCAACATTAAGGCCTGCTTCATTGATGAGCTGGTGCGCTTTTTCGCGTGTTTTTCCAACCAGTTTCGGAATATACACTTCGCCGCCGCCTTTGCCTTTTCCGATAACCAGGTCAATCTTTTCGCCCTTGTTCAGCTCTGTTCCCCATGGAATCACCTTGCCTTTGTACTTGGCTTTTATCACAGTCTGACCGACATCAGGTACTTTTTCAACTTTTCCGACCTTCAGTCCGTGTGTTTGCAACAGTGCTTCAGCCTGACGATAGGTGAAGTCAACCAGGTTGGGCAGTTTTGTTTTTTCGGGCGTGAATGCAATGATGGTGATATAAACAGTTCTGCCTTTTTTCACATGTGAACCCGGCAATGGAAGCTGGCTTACGACTGATCCGGGCGTTTTGGTATTATCGTAAATGGAATCTACAATCGTGAAATCATAATGTCTGCTTTCACGCATTTCCTTCACTTCTTCCATGGTTTTTCCTGAAAAATCGGGAACTTCGATGGATTGGCCGTGAAAGGTGTAAAGCCGGAGAAAGAAAAGGGTAATCCAGATCAGGATTAATCCTGCCAGCATAATGAGGGCAAGGTGTTTCCAGAAATGGAAGCTCTTTATAAAACTGAGTATTTTCATACAGCGGATAAAACTGATTTTTAACCGATTTATTGTGAAACAAACCGATTTTGTGCAAAAATACAATTTTAATTGTAACGGGTCTGTCTCAAAACATGTTGTTGGTACGACATTCCACCGTTCCGGCCAAAATGAACCCTCGAAGAGTTTCGAACTCTTC
>CAZJOL010000189.1:0-5566 GCA_964547605.1 uncultured Bacteroidaceae bacterium
TATGTCTATAGAAAAACCAAATAAGAAATAACGACCCCAGCGGGGTCGAATGTAAACGGCTTCGAGTCATCATAAGCATTTAATTATATGACTCCTCCGGTATAGGCTAAAATGGATTAACCACAACTTATACATTGAGGCGTACATGGGTGATTCCCATATACAAGCGGAGAAACAGCATCAATCACAGTTACTTCAATTATTCGGTGAGCATGGAATAAAAAACGTCGAAGGGAATGAGTTCTCCACCCAACATTTGCATGTGCGGCGTGTCCTGCTGCGCATCGATGAATTTCCATTTCATGTGACGGGCAAGCATGACAAGCTGATGAAAAGCCACTTTCGACGCATTCGGATGAACCGTGAACATGCTTTCGCCTGTGAAACCAGGACCGGCAACAATTCCGTACAATCCCCCTGCAAGCTCGTCACCAAGCCATGTTTCGACAGACACAGCATAGCCGAGTTTATGCAATTCAATAAATGATTTTTTATAATTGCGGTTGATCCAGGTACCTTTTTCTTTTCGCTTCACTTTTGCGCAATGGCTGATTACATCTTCGAAGCAGGTGTTTATTGTCACCCGGTACGGACATTTTTTCAGTACACGCCGTAAGCCATGATTGGGCTTGTATTTATGGGGAAAAACAACCATGCGCGGATTAGTGGCATACCAATATATATCGCGCTTGTACTGGAACCATGGAAAGATGCCATGATTATAGGCAAGAAGCATGCGTTCAACCGAATAGTCACCGCCTACGGCCAGCAGCCCGTCAGGTTCTGCTTCACGCGGATCGGGAAAAACAATATCATCGGGTAGCCGGTAGACTGCCATTGTATTCGGCCAGTTTGGAGCCGATTTTTGCGGTTAAAATATCGATAGCGATTTTATTGGCGCCGCCCTGCGGAATGATGATGTCAGCATATCGCTTGGTGGGCTCAATGAATGTCTGGTGCATGGGTTTGACAAAACGTTCGTAATGCTCCAGCACCTGAAGAAAAGAACGTCCACGCTCTTCAATGTCGCGACGGATAATGCGCATCAGGCGGTCATCGCCATCGGCATCAACAAAAACTTTTATGTCAAGGCGGTCGCGCAGCCGCGGATTGGCAAGCACCAGAATGCCTTCAACAATCATCACCCGGGCGGGACTTACAGGAATGGTTTCCTTTGAACGAGCGCAGGTCACATAGGAATAAATGGGCATCTGAATATCCTCGCCGGCTTTGAGCATGTCGAGATGCTTGCAGAGCAGACTGAATTCAATGGACGACGGGTGGTCGAAGTTGATGCGGGCACGTTCTTCGGCGCTCAGGTGGCCGTTGTCGCGATAATAAGAATCCTGCGAAAGGAGGCATACTTCTCCTTTGGTGAATTGCTGCATAACTGCTTTTACAACAGTTGTTTTCCCTGAACCGCTTCCGCCGGCAATCCCGATAACAAGCATGACAAATTTGTTTGAGTGCGAAGGTAAAGAATAATTCATTTGTCTGAGCGATTTTTTCAAATTTCACAGGCAAATAATTGATTACTTTTGCAATGACGAAATTTCATCCCAAATGCAATCAGCTATCCGTGTTTTCAAATTTGGCGGGGCCTCGGTAAAGGATGCTGCCGCTGTACGCAATGTGGCTTCCATTCTGAAAAAATATGACAATCAGAATCTGGTGGTCATTCTTTCGGCCATGGGAAAAACGACCAATGCTCTCGAACGTGTGCACCAGGCCTATATTTCAGGAGGAAAACCCGACGCACTGAAAAGGATTTCGGAATCAAAACAGTTTCATGATTCCATTTTAAATGAGCTTTTCAAAAATGACCATGCGGTTTTCAATGCTGTTTCAGAATTGTTCGGCACTCTTGAAAACGAACTCAATATTGCGCCGGAACCTTCGTTTGACAAAAGCTACGATCGCATCGTCTCCTTCGGAGAACGCATTGCAACAACCATTCTGAGCGCATTCCTGGTTGATTCAGGGTTCAACGTGACACATGTGCCAGCAGGTGATTACATCATTGCCGACAACACATACCGAGATGCTTATTTGAACTGGGAAGAAACCGGAGCACGGATTTCCAAAGCCGGAAAATCATGGTTTTCAAAAACCGGAATTGTGCTCACACAGGGATTCATCGGCCGCTCCGAAGAGGGCTGCGCAATTACACTTGGACGTGAAGGTTCGGATTTTTCCGCTGCCATTTTCGCACATGCGCTGAATGCTGCTGAAGTCATCATCTGGAAAGATGTGCCGGGTATCATGAACGCAGATCCGAAGCTGATTTCATCAGCAGTGACACTGCCGCATATTTCTTACCGCGAAGCGGTGGAGCTTGCCTATTACGGCGCTACAGTCATTCATCCGAAAACAATCAAGCCGCTCGAAAATAAAAACATTCCCTTGAGTGTAAAATCGTTTGTTGATCCGACCGGAGCAGGTACCACCATTGACCGCAACGGCAATGATGACAGGGCTGTTCCTTCGTATATTTTCAAATTCAATCAGGTGTTGTTGTCCATTTTTCCACGCGATTTTTCATTCATCAATGAAAAAAACATGAGTGAAATTTTCTCCATGTTTTCACGCAACAACATCAAGGTTCGCGTGATGCAGAACAGTGCGGTGAGTTTTTCAGTCTGCTTCGATTACGAGCCGGCAAAATTGTCGGTGCTGATCGAAGATCTGCAGAAGCGTTTCATGGTGCGCTACAACGATTCGGTTGATCTGGTAACGATCCGGCATTATTCAAGCAATTCGGCTGATGAGTTCACATCGGGCCGCAAAGTGCTTCTGGAGCAGAAATCGCGCAGCACCTGGCAGCTGATAATCAGTAAAGGATGATTGGGTGCGGAATAAAACGCTAAGACGAATTATCAATACTAAGCATTTTCATCTTTTTTCTTTTGAATTCGACCCCGCCAGGGTCGGCTATGCTATTGTCTTTTACCCGGCCTGCGGCCGGGCTATTTCTATTTGACCTGCACCGCATGTCGGGTCATACATTTATCCATAACCCGGCCTTTAGGTGACACATGACAAACCGGACGGGCTATTTTTATTTGACCTGCGCTGCAGGTCGGGGTTATAAGTACATACACAATTAAAAATTTCATGTTTATAAGTCGATTGGATTTTGTGACCAAATTAAAAATCAAACAGATGAAAAACTTTCGTCCAATGCAGACTTCCAGAGGAAGTCGAATAATAATAGCGTCCGGCGCAAGCCGGATGTGAATAGATAAATAACAAACGGCCCTGCAGGGGCCGAATATAAAGAAAACGACAACAAATAATTACAAACGTTTATATCCGACAATAAACGTTTAATAACCGAATAATGCATTATGTGTATTATACATTTGTAACAAATTGAAATTATATGGACAGATTTTCTCAAATTCTCTACCAGGTTGTATTTGGACCCAGACGCAGAGAGCCAATAATGACGACTCCAAACCGGGAAATTTTTCACAAATATCTCGCAACGGTATTACGAAATAAAAAATGCTTTGTGTATGCAATCAACGGCACAGCAGACCACGTGCACATTGTATTTTCATTACACCCGACAGTTTCATTATCAGATTTGATAAAGGATATAAAGTTGTCAGCCTCGTCATTTATCCGCACAAAAAAATTGTTCCCTATGTTTGATGGATGGCAGGAAGGTTATGGAGCATTTACATATACTTATTCTGCAAAAGAAAATTTAATCAACTATGTTTCAAATCAACAGGAACATCATACGAAAATAAGCTATTATGAGGAGTTGAAAAATCTCCTGATTGACAATGAAATTGACTTCGATGATCGGTATTTGATTTAATTGGATTTCAATATACCTGGATTCGACCCCGCCGGGGTCGGTATTTACTCTCTTTTATACCCGGCCTTCAAGGCCGCGCTATTTTTGTTCGACCTGCGCTGCAGGTCGGGCTATACGTTATTCCTTCAAGCAACCTTTGAGTGTTTCGTGTAAAACCGTCCGGGCTATTCTTATTTGACCTGAGCTGCAGGTCGGGCCATACGTTTACCCTTTATGCGACATTGTCGGGTTACTTGTAAAACCAGTCCGGCTATTTCTAATTATCATTGACTGAAGTCCCGATTATACATTTATCCTTCACCTGTCCTTTACGTTATACGAACCAAACCGGTCGTGCTATTTCTTTCTGACTTGCGCTGCAGGACGGGATTATGATTCAACTTCACAGTTGGTAATTTTATGCATGCAGGTCGATTGGTTTTTTGTGGATAAGTTTAAAATCAAACAGGTGCTCACCCTGCACCCAAAGCGGACTTCCGGAGGAAGTCGAATAATAATAGCGTCCGGCGCAAGCCGGATGTGAAAAGATAAAATTAGAGACCGGCCCTGCAGGGGCCGAATACAACGAGATGTGTTTTTAATGCTTGCATTAATCCTTTGAAGATTCCGTTGGATTCGACGCCCGCCGGGGTCGATCTGGCTGTTGTCTCTAACCCGACCTGCCGGTCGGGCTATTGTTATTTGACCAGCTCCGCTGGTCGGGGTGATGGATTTTATAATAGCATTGATAACATACGCACATTACGGGACATGAACCCAATGCTGCGTTACAATATACTCACACCACCCGAAATCCATCCCAGTCCTGCGCGAAGGGAAAGGATTTGCGGTATTGAGACAGATTAGTTTTGCTGATTTCAACAATTATTACATCGTCGTCACAGCTCTCCGATTCAGGGAGCCACTTCCCATCGGGTGTTGCGAGTGTGGATCCACCGGCATATTGCCAGCCGTTGCCGTCTTTTCCGCGACGGTTGACACCCACCGCATAACATTGGTTTTCGATGGCGCGTGCCAGAATCAGCTGCCTCCAATGAAGCCGTCGTGAGGCCGGCCAGTTGGCTGTCAGCAATAATATGTCGTAGCCGAATTCTCCCTGCGAAAACGAATTCCGCGCCCAGACAGGGAAGCGCAGGTCGTAACAAATCAATGGTTTAATTTTCCAGCCCTTGAATTCAAAAATCACCTGATTTTCGCCTGGCGTATATTCAATATTTTCATTTCCCAGCGAAAACAGATGTCTCTTATCGTAGGTGTAATGCGAGCCGTCGGGGTTGACCCAGAAAAAACGGTTGTAATATTTATTGTTTTCCGCAATCACTATGCTGCCTGAAATGGCGCACTCATAGCGGGATGCGGCATTTTTCATCCATTCAAATGTTGGCCCGTGTAATTCTTCAGCTACCGATGCGGGATCAGGCACAAAGCCGGTGTTGAACATTTCGGGGAGCATGAAGACGTCGGCTTTGCCGGCGTGTGCCGCCAATAATTCATCAAACATTGCACGGTTTTTTTCGGGGCCTTTCCAATGAATGTCGGGTTGCAGCAGAGCGATTCGGAGTGTTTCCATCGGAGAAAATTTATATGCGAACTTACAAAAATATTTGCTTGAACAGGAAATTTCAGTTACACAGAGTTGCTCAGAGGGCACACAGAGGCGCACAGAGTTTAGATTGTACTATACAAAAGCCGTTATTATTTTAGCCAGATGAAAAGCGAAAGCTCGCTTTCGTTTTC
>CAZJOL010000190.1:0-2867 GCA_964547605.1 uncultured Bacteroidaceae bacterium
GCATCGGACGGTGGAATGTTGTTTTTGCTCTGAAATCGCATTTTGAGACATCCTCAACAGATTTTACTATTTGAGACTACGCCCAGCCATCAACTCGCTGTCATCCTGAGTGTCGCTCCTGTGGCGCTTTTACAGAAAGAGACTTGCAATGTATCGAAGGATAGACAGCTGAGCCTGCTGTCGTTCTTCGATAATTTTGGAGCTGAAATTATCATATGACAATGTGTCGAAAACTCTGAATGACAGCGGGGAGACAGTGAAAATCAACAGTTGTAAGTAGCAAGAACTCTAAACAAAGAAGTGAGAATATCGAAGTAAATCCACTTCAAACTTACTTCATACTTCATCCTTCCTTGTTCCTTGTTCGGTGTTCTACAGATTTTCAAGAATAAAATTCGTCATCTTATTGTACAGATGATATCTCGTAAATCCGCCGTAGATGCCGTGATTCTTATTGGGATACAAGAACATATCGAACTCGCGGTTGGCATTCACCAGCGCGGAAATCAGGTCCATACTGTTCTGCACATGTACATTGTCATCGGTGGTTCCATGCACAAGCAAATATTTTCCCTTGAGTTTTTTGACAAAATTGATGGGTGAATTGCTGTCATAACCATCGGCATTTTCCTGCGGAGTGCGCATGAAACGCTCGGTGTAGATGTTGTCGTAGTAGCGCCAGTTGGTAACCGGAGCAACAGCAATTCCGGCCTTGAAATATTCATTTCCTTTGGTCATGCAGAGTGTCGAAAGATATCCGCCGAAGCTCCAGCCGAACACGCCAATGCGGCTCTTGTCAACGTAATCGAGTGTGCCCAGATATTTTGCTGCTTCAATCTGATCAGCCACTTCGTATTTGCCAAGCTGCATGTAGGTGCATTTTTTGAATTCCTCGCCACGGCCACCAGTGCCGCGGTTATCGACCGACACTACGATGTAGCCCTTTTGTGCCAGCATCTGAAACCATGCAAAATCGAAATATCCGAAACTGTTTTCAACAGTATTCACACCAGGGCCACCATACATGTACATAAACACCGGATATTTTTTCCCTTTTCCCATGTTGGCCGGCTTGATCATCCAGCCGTTCAGCTCTACGTTTTCAGATGTTTTGAAAGAAAAGAATTCTTCTTTCGCAAAACCATATTCCTTCATTTTTGCATTCAGGTCAGCGTTGTCTTCCAGCACCAGCTGCTCTTTTCCTTTCGCATCGCGGATGGTGTATTTCGGTGCTGTGTTGGCATCGGACCAATTGTCGATGTAGTATGCAAAGTCGCTGCTGAAGGTCACACTGTGTGATCCGAGGTCTGACGATATTTTCTTTTTCGCTCCGTCGAAAGAAACTGAATACAGCATTTTATTCATCGGGCCATCTTCAAATGAAATGTAATACACCATTTTGTTTTTTTCATCAATGCCTGAAACTTCGGCTATATCCCAGTTTCCGGATGTCAGCTGTTTCTTCAGTTTGCCATCCATGCCGTAATAGTAGATGTGGTTGTATCCGCTTTTTTCAGATGTAAAAATAAATCCACTGCCATCTTTCAGAAATTTTGTATTGTCGAAAATGTCTACATAGTATTTGTTGTCCTCCGCCAGAAGCACGCTGGATGCGCCTGTCGAAGCATTTGCCAGTAAGAGGTCGAGGTGATTCTGCAAACGATTCATGCGGAACATCACCAGCTTGCCCGGCTGATATGTCCAGTAAATACGCGGGATGTACTGATCGGTTTCTGCGCCGGCATCCATCTTTACTGATTTTCCGGCAGCTACATCATACACATAAATATCAACCAGCGAGTTGTCTTCGCCGGCTTTCGGATATTTGTATCTGTATTCTTCGGGATACAATTCGCCATGATAGGTCAGTGTGAATTCTTTCACTTTCGATTCATCCATGCGGTAATAAGCAATGTATTTACCATCGGGTGACCACTCAAAGCCTTTGGTGATGCCGAATTCCTCTTCATACACCCAATCCGTGGTGCCATAAATTATTTTATTCCATTCGCCGTCGGTGCTGATGGTGGTTTCTTTTCCTGATGTTATGTCAAATACATACATGTTGTTGTCGCGCACATAAGCAACCTTCTTTCCGTCGGGACTGAAATCGGGCAGACGTACATTGCCGTCACCGGGAATCTTCGTCAGAGACTCGGTTTTGAAATTATACACGTAGTAATCACCTTTCACACTGTGGCGGTAAATGGCTTCGGTATTGGCTCCAATGATAAGCAACGTTGCATCGCCATTGAAGGAATACTCATCAATACCGCTTATTTCCTTTAGTTTCGGATTGTCGAGCCCGATGATGGTCTTATCCATTTTTCCTGTCTTGTAATTGTACAGGTTGATGTTGTTATCCTCCAGCACGGTATAGCTCTGTCCCACTGGATAATTCTGAATGTCATAGATTGATTTCGGATAGAAAACATAATTCACCCAGATATCAGTGAGGGCAACCGGTTTCTGCGCAGATACAGCGGGCGCCAGTGCGGTAACGAAAACAAAAGCAATCAGCAGGCGGGAAATAAGTTTCATGGCTAATAAGTTTTTTCAAAAGTAAATAAAAATCCGAAGCTCCGGAAGTCATACATACAAACCGGCGGAAATTGTCTGCAAACGGGCACAACGCGCAACGCACAGGGCATCGGGCATAAATTACAGTGGTACCCAACATTCTGGCGTCCGCGGGACATTCGCTCAGATCAGGAGCGGTCACGGAATCGTTGGGTCAGTCGCTAATTCCTCCCTGACGATTCCACGTCAGCAATGTCTGATTGTTACCTAATTCCGGCTGACGGTAGAATGTCAGTGGTACCCAACATTCTGGCGTCCGCGGGACATTCGCTCAGATCAGGAGCGGT
>CAZJOL010000190.1:2967-5553 GCA_964547605.1 uncultured Bacteroidaceae bacterium
TCCACGTCAGCAATGTCTGATTGTTACCTAATTCCGGCTGACGGTAGAATGTCAGGGAGGACGCAACGGCTAAAAAATACCGAAAACTGACCACAACCGACCATTAACTGAAGCCGTATTGAAACCGGGTGCGGAATGGCTTTATCTTTACTACAGTAACCGACCAAAAAGAATCCCGTAACCCTATATATATAATCTTCCTGGTGCTTTGTTCGTAAAACCTGAGAACCCGCTCCGCAAAGGCGGGTTCTTCATTTGAACACTGAACACCGAACAAGGAAGTGTGAATGACGAAGTGAATACTGAATTATGAACACCGAACCTGTCTGCCGACCAGGCAGGCAAGGAAGTAAGAATAATGGAGTAAAAACAGAACCAGCTGCACCAAATTTGAAAGGATGAAATTTTCGAATA
The DNA here is from genome assembly GCA_964547605.1 of uncultured Bacteroidaceae bacterium. GTDB lineage: Bacteria > Bacteroidota > Bacteroidia > Bacteroidales > DTU049 > GWF2-43-63. The sequence continues at coordinate 3,382 of CAZJOL010000190.1, forward strand.
CTTCATATTACAGTGTTCAATGTTTTGTGTTCCGTCTTCGGTCTTTACTTCGTCCTTCCTTGTTCAGTGTTCGGTGTTCATGATTCCTTGTTCATGATTCAAATTATCATTACCTTTGCACCATGAGCGAGATAAACCCCAATCTGGACCCGCAGGGAAATGCCATGACTCAGACCGAGCGCGAGATTGAACGCGTGCTGCGGCCAGGCGATTTCCATGAATTCATGGGTCAGAAACAGGTGGTCGATAATCTGCTGGTATTTGTACGGGCAGCCCGCCAGCGCGGCGAAGCGCTCGATCACACGCTGCTGCATGGCCCTCCGGGACTTGGTAAAACAACCTTGTCGCATATCCTTGCCAATGAAATGGGCGTGAATATCAAGATTACCAGCGGCCCGGTGATTGAAAAACCAGGCGATCTGGCCGGATTGCTCACTTCGCTCGAATCCAATGATGTATTGTTTATTGATGAAATCCACCGCCTGAGTACCGTTGTTGAAGAATATCTGTACTCCGCCATGGAGGATTTTCGCATCGACATTATGATTGAGACCGGTCCGAATGCGCGCAGTGTTCAGATCAAACTTAATCCATTCACACTAATAGGAGCAACAACGCGAAGCGGACTACTTACTGCCCCGCTCCGTTCGCGCTTCGGCATTAATGCGCGCCTCGATTATTACGATACCGATACCATGCAGCGCATTATTATCCGCTCGGCCGGTATTCTGAAAATAAAAATCGACGACAAAGCATCGGCCGAGATTGCGCGCCGCAGCCGCGGAACGCCCCGCATCGCCAATCTGCTGCTGCGCCGTGTGCGCGACTTTGCACAAATAAAAGGCGACGGAAATATCGATCTGCCGATTACCGAATACGCACTGAGCGCACTCAATATTGACAAAAACGGCCTCGACGAAATGGATATCCGCATTCTTGAAACCATCATCGGAAAATTCAAGGGCGGACCGGTCGGGCTCACCACCATTGCCACCGCCGTTGGTGAAGACCCAGGCACCATCGAGGAAGTGTATGAACCGTTCCTTATTCAGCAGGGATATATGATGCGCACTCCGCGCGGCCGCGAAGTGACACCACTTGCATATACGCATCTTGGCAAAAAGCGCCCTGCAAGCGACGGCAGATTGTTCGACGATTTCTGAAATGCCACACAATAATTATCCAATTTTGCGTTAATGGGGATAAAACCAACCCCAATGATGGAGAAATTTGTTTCTGAATCAGTTTTTTGAGACAATAAAACTCATCTTTCACTCAATAAAACAATACATAACAGCCAACATCTACACAAATCTTTTTGTTTAACCAAAAACCTCAACAATGAAAAAAATGGTTTGTGTATCGTTTGCACTTTTGTGTGCTGCAACTTCTTTATTCAGTCAACAACTCAGCTGGGGCATTGTGCCTGGCTTTAATTCTGCTACGCAACTTGTACGGAATCCTTCAAAACCTGAAGACGGCACGTTTCAGTTCAACAGCCTTTCCGCATGGGGCCTTGATGGCTTTGCTGAGAAACAATTGCTCAAACATTTGAATGCGCAGGTGCGCGCAGGCTATCAGCACAAAGGCATGAAAACGCAATATCAAACGCTTGGAGACAACGGTCTCGTTTATCTTGAACCGGAAGGACATTTTCATTGCATCAACCTGGATATGATTGCAAAACTTCATTTGAATAAAGAATTCATCAATCCGTTTTTTATGGCCGGATTTCGGGGAGAATATCTCGTAAAAAAAACGGAAAATATGGTGCCCGTTTTTTATGATGGATATGACACCTATAAAAAAATCGGCTTCGGCATGATTGCAGGACTGGGAGCTGATTTCAATAATACTGTATCATTGGCTTTCGAAAGCAATCTCGACCTGCTAAATCCGGTAAAAACCGAAACTACTGCTGTAAGAAATCTGGTATTTTCAGGAACTATCGGGATCAATATCGGAAAGATTTTCTGTAAATCGTAAATCAGGATGCTGTAGCGCTTTTCAATTAAGTTGGGCGTAGTCTTTCTAAATAAATTTGCAGGGTTGTCTCAAAACAACGCCTGTTTCAAAAACAATATTCCATCGTCCGAAAGCGACGTAGGAGCAAAAGAATATGGAATCGTTGTTTTTGAAGCTGTTACGACGATTCCATATTCCGGCCGGAAC
>CAZJOL010000191.1:0-5518 GCA_964547605.1 uncultured Bacteroidaceae bacterium
CTGGCGGCGGGCGACATGAGTATTCAGCGCAAGGGAAATCATCTCGGTAAAATTGGTTTAGGCCTCGATTTCATGCGCGAAAAGGCGGGCGACGCCTCTTTTGGTACCAGTGGCTTTGGTATGTCTGTTTCATATATAAAGGCTTTGAATCGTTTCAACAATCGGTTTTTTTCCGGCGGCATTTCGTTTCGCATGCATCAGCGGAGTTTTGATCCCGATGAACTTTATTTCGATAATCAGTATAACGGATTGAATTACGATCCTACGCTTTCAGAAGGAGAATCATTTTCGGATTTTAATTTCTGGTTTCCTGTATTGAATGCCGGCGGCGCATATCTGATGCGCTTCGGCTCGCAGGACGAAATGACGGCGGGACTATCGGTCAACAACATTAACCGGCCGATGCAGTCGCATTTCAATGATAACACGATCAGATTGCGTACCCGCTGGGTAGCCGATGTAACCTATAAAAACGCTGTTACACGCAACAGCGCTGTCTGCCCTTCGGTGTTTTTCTCCAAGCAAGGTGCGTTTACTGAATTGATTCTGGGCGCCGATTACCGTTATGTGAAAAGTTTCGATCCATGGCTCTACAAGGCCTATTCAGGAGGTCTGTTCTATCGAGCAGGTGATGGTTTTATTTTGTCGGCGCGACTTGATTATATGAATTATAAATTTGGCATCAGCTACGACATCAATACTTCGAAACTGACGCCTGCAAGCCAGCTCCGTGGTGGATTTGAATTCAGCATCATTGCAGTATTCAATCGGGCCAAACGAAAAACAAACCACGAAATTCCCTGTCCGATTTTCTGATCATGACTAAACATTTCTGCATCATATTTCTGCTTGTTTTTCCATTTATGCAACTGCATGCACAAACGGATCTGGAGCAGCGTGGCGATGCCGAATACAAAGCGGGGAATTTTCAGGCTGCGTGGAATTATTTCAACGAGGCTGTAAAAACAGATACCGCCAATATAGCACTCTGGTATAAAATGGGCGAATCGGCACGGGAATTTTATAATTACAATACCGCATTTCAGTGTTACAGAATTGTGTATGAAAAAGACCTTGGACAGCGGTTTCCGCAGTCATTGTTCTGGATGGCCGACCTATCGCGGAATCTGTCAGACTATCTGATGGCAAGGGCATATTATACACTTTATCTGGAGCAGGAAAACAACAATTCATGGTATGAGCAGAAAGCCGAAGAACAGCTAAGTAATTTCGATAAAATTGAAAAGCTGCGCGCAGACACTTCTTCGGGCGTTTCGGTTGAGCATCTTTCTTTGCCGGTAAATTCACCTTTCAGCGAATTCGGCGGTTTTCAGCAGGGCGACAATAAATTATACTTCACTTCTGTACAGCCCTTGCTGAGCGATGGTGAGGATGGTCTGCTCGGAAATTCCTTTCTGTCATCGCTCTATGAGAGCGAATTTACGAACAGCGGATTGTCGCGCCCGGTGCAGGTTGCAGAGCCACTGGGCAGCAAAACAAAACATACGGCCAACATCTGTTTCAACAAGGATGAATCCGAAGTTTGGTTCAACCGCTGCGAAATGTCGGGCGAATACAAATATCGCTGCGACATATACAATGCAAGGCTTGAAAACGGCCGCTGGACCAATCCTGAGAAGATACCAATCAACGCGGAGGAATACACCTCAACTCAACCGCATTTTTGTGTTGACAGTGCCGAAAACGAAATTCTGTATTTTGTGAGTAACCGGCCGGGTGGCGTCGGACAGCTCGATATCTGGTTCAGCGTGCGGAAAGACGGTAAATATAACGCTCCGACAAATCTTGGAAGCATTGTAAACAGCCCGGGAAACGAGATTACACCTTTCTATGATGATGAATCAGGAAAACTGTATTTCTCGAGCGACTGGTATTACGGGCTTGGCGGATATGATGTCTTTTATTCAGCCGGTTCTTTCAGTGACTGGAAAACGCCTGAAAATGCAGGGAAACCGATATGTTCACCTGCCAATGATTTTTATTTCAACATCAATGATGTTGACAGAGACGGCTATTTTACCTCAAACCGTGAAGGATCATACTATTTCAAGGGCGAGACCTGCTGCAATGATCTGTATGCCTATTACGGACAAAATAGCGTGAAAACGGATACCGTGCCGCAACCCAAAGATACCGTCATTGTTGTGAATGAAATCAGAAGTAAAATGGAGGATCTTCTTCCGCTTGATCTGTATTTTCACAACGATATTCCGGATCCTCGCAGCCGCGATACGGTCACGCTTTCGACCTATGATGAGACATACTATTCCTACATGGCTATGATTGACCGCTACAAAAAGGAATATGCCAAAGGTCTCAGCGGTGATGAGGCCTACAATGCCGAAGCGGGCATCGAAGTCTTTTTTCTGGCCTATGTCACCAATGGATTTAAAAAACTGCTTGAGCTGACTCCGCTGATGATGGAAGATCTGGAAGCAGGAAGTCGCGTCACCATGAAAGTACAGGGCTTCTGCAGCCCGCTCACGAGCACTGAATACAACATCAGTCTGGCGAAGCGGCGAATCAGCAGCATCATCAATTATTTTGAAAAGATCGATGGAGGCAAGATAAAACCTTATCTCAACGGAACTGCTCCGAATGGCGGCCGCCTGATCATTCTGGCTGAACCTGTTGGAGAAGCGCTCTCAGACCCGTTTGTAAGTGACAACCCCAACGACACCCGAAACTCGGTGTACAGCATTTCTGCTGCGCGCGAACGCCGCATACAGATTGTTAGTTATGAATCGGACTATGCCGGACAGAAAACACGGAAGCTCTCCGGCCCGCTCCTGAACCTGTCTTCGAACGATATAAAAATATCATTGTCCGGCGAAAACAATAATTGCATTCAGATAACCATTACCAATACCGGCGATGAAGTTCTCGAAATCGGCGCCATGAAATCAGCTCAGCCCTGGCTGCAGGCAAAGCTTGGCGGAAATGTCATTATTCCGGGAAATGTAACCACGCTTGATATTTGCATCGATAAAAGCATTTTGAAAAACCCGGCGCTCGGAATACTGATTATAAGCAGCAACTCACGTGACAGGCAGAGTGTTGTTTACGTGCGGGTACAATAAAGTTGCAGGCATTTGGTGTAATCCTTCTTTACAAACTTCGGCAAAGTTTTAAACTTTGCCGAAGTTGAAGAATTTAAAGGATTACACCAAAAGCCTGCAACTTTTTTAATAACGATAATGATCAGCTTTGTATGGACCTTCCTTCGGAACACCGATGTAGTCGGCCTGTTCCTGCGAAAGCTGTGTGAGTTTCACGCCAAGCTGACCAAGATGCAGACGTGCCACTTCTTCGTCAAGATGTTTCGGAAGGCGATACACGCCGATTTCGTATTTGTTTTTCCAGAGCTCAATCTGAGCCAATGTCTGGTTTGTGAATGAATTGCTCATCACAAACGACGGATGTCCGGTGGCGCAGCCAAGATTCACCAGGCGGCCTTCAGCCAGCAGATAGATGCAATGTCCGTCGGGGAAAATATATTTGTCAACCTGTGGTTTGATGGTTACTTTTTTGATGCCGGGAAATTTTTCCAGTTGCTCAACCTGAATTTCATTGTCGAAGTGACCTATGTTGCAAACGATGGTTTCGTCCTTCATTTTGGCCATGTGCTCAATGGTAATGACGTCGCGGTTTCCGGTGGTGGTCACATAAATGTTTCCTTCGGGCAGCGCGTCTTCGACGGTGGTGATTTCAAATCCTTCCATGGCGGCCTGCAGTGCACAGATGGGGTCAATTTCGGTGGTGATTACGCGGGCACCGTATGAGCGCATCGATTTGGCACATCCTTTACCCACATCGCCATAACCGCAGACTACAACTACTTTACCAGCAATCATAACATCGGTGGCGCGTTTGATGCCATCGGCGAGTGATTCGCGGCAGCCATACAGATTGTCGAATTTCGATTTGGTCACGCTGTCATTCACATTGATAGCCGGAATAAGCAGTTCGCCTTTTTCCATCATCTGATACAGACGGTGAACGCCGGTAGTGGTTTCTTCTGAAACGCCCTTCCATTCTTTCACCAGATTGGTCCAGCGTGTTGGATTTTCGACGTAAACTTCTTTCAGTGTTTTATAAAGTGCCTTTTCATCGGGTGTGTGAACAGGTGTATCAAGCAGCGCCGGATTTTTTTCAATCTGAACACCTAAATGAATCATGAGTGTTGCATCACCGCCATCGTCAACGATCAGTTCAGGACCTTTGCCATCGAAATTCAGTGCCTGAGAGGTGGCCCACCAGTATTCCTCAAGGGTTTCGCCTTTCCAGGCAAAGACAGGAGTTCCGGCTGCGGCAATGGCAGCGGCAGCGTGATCCTGTGTGGAGAAAATATTACAGCTGGCCCAACGGACGTCGGCACCCAGTTCTTTCAGTGTTTCAATCAGCACGGCAGTCTGAATGGTCATGTGCAGCGAACCCATGATGCGGGCGCCTTTCAGCGGTTTTTCAGTTCCGTATTTTTTGCGCAGAGCCATCAGACCCGGCATTTCTTTTTCAGCGATTTCAATTTCCTTGCGACCCCAGTCGGCCAGCGCGATATCCTTCACTTTGTAGTTCATCTTTGCTTCGGTTTGTAAAGTACTCATTTGAAATTTTTTGCAAAGATACGAATTAATGGCTAATGTGCTGATATGCTGATCACGTGAAACGTGACAAGTGTGCTGATATTTAGCATATGGCATGCGGCATGCGGTAAAATATCCGGAATGGCTGATAATTGCCGGTCAAAAAAGGGGCAGCGGCAAAAACAACATTCCAACGAGCTGATTTTGAAAGTCTCCTAAAATAGAAATACATATATTTACTTCATAAAAAACGTAATACAACAGAAAAAACTTTTTCCAAAAACATAAACCGATATATGTTCTGTTCACGATTGATGGCCTTTTTACTTATACTTCTGATGTCCGGTTTTGCGCATTCGCAGATACTGAAACCGCTCAAAGCAGAAGAATCGCTTTATCTGCTGATATGTTCCAATTCAACCGGATTGCAGCAGGGATTTGGCCTCGATAACGGAAAAGCCATTTCTTCCTTCGACTTCAATTTCAATCTGGTGATTGGTAACTGCGGTTACTCCTATTCGGCTTTGGGAGGACATAAGGCATTTATCGGAGTCGGTGTCCTGGGCTTTTTTCAGGCTCAATATGGTTATGGTTTTACAACAAAGGATCATCAGATCAAGTTTAGATCTGATCTTCCGATGACTGTTCTGACCGATGGAAAAACAGGCTTTGGAAAATTATTGCAGAATTTGTCCGCGGGCATTTATTATGAACAACCGCTGAAAAGCACAACTGATCAGGCCCGGCTTGGAGTCACCCTTGGAATTAATCTTATGGCGCTCTATTTCTCGGCAGGCAAAGACAGCCGCAGTGCGCCGTTCTGATATTATTGTATGTTTGGAAAAATGACATCCACTTTCTGTCATCCTGAGACCCGCGTGCAGTCATTCTGACATTACGCGACAAGCACCAGC
>CAZJOL010000192.1:0-5489 GCA_964547605.1 uncultured Bacteroidaceae bacterium
CGATTATTCTGGAACAGTCGTAGAGCCAGAAATAATCCTGAGAGACTTTGTTTTTAAGTTCTTCTTCTTTTATGTTTTTATATTTCATGTTTTTTTCAATTCCTGATACTATTGACCAAATAAAATTACAAAAGAATCTGAGACGAAGTTTGGAATTTTATCAACAAATCACTGAAGTCTTTTGTTGGCAAAGCTTCATAGTATTTGTTATTTCGAAAAGACATCGGTTTTTTCGTAAAGAATTTCTTAAGGCAAAACAGATATGTCGCCTTTCAACTTTATAACTTTAAGAACTTGATGAACTAAAAATTTAAGCTGGCAGCATTTCCTTCACCAATCGCGAAACAAGGCTGTTGTCAGCTTTTCCGGCCAACTGCTTTGTGGCCATTCCCATCACCTTGCCCATATCTTTTATGCTGCTGGCACCGGTTTGTGCAATGATATCCTGAATGATTTTTTTAATTTCATCTTCACTCATCTGAGCCGGAAGATATGCTTCAATAACTTTGGCCTGATTGATTTCAACTTCATACAGGTCCTGTCGGTTCTGGGTCTTATATATTTCAGCCGATTCCTTACGCTGTTTCACAAGCTTCTGAAGAATTTTCAATTCGTCTTCCGGAGTGATTTCCTTGCCGCCTTCAGCTGTGTTGGCCAGCAACAATGCCGATTTAATTCCCCGCAATGCTTCCAGTTTTTCCATTTCGCGCGCCTTCATGGCGGCCATAATATCAGTACTTATTTTTTCGAGTAAACTCATGATTGTTTTGTTTTTTTACAAAAATACGAAATTCCGGATTTATATAATTTGAATGGTATGGTTATACCTTTTTTTGTGTGAAACTTGTAGTCTGAAGATTTTGCCAGCATTTAAACCTGGTCTCCTGCTGAAGACACTGATGTGACAGATTTTGTCCGACCTGCAGCGCAGGTCAAACAATAATAGCGCGGCCTGCAAGGCTGTGAAAAAGATAGAATATTATTGACCTCGGAGAGGTCCAATCAAGGATAATTTATTGCATCAATAATTTTCAAACACATATTAATTAGACCCTGGCAGGGTCTTGTTTTTGGGCTTTATCACATCCGGCTTCGCCGGACGCTATTATTGTTCGACATCCTCCGGATGTCAGAGAGTTTTTTTATAAGCTCGTCTTGAAATGTGATTTATGGGTGAATTTCCACACAAACTTTTATTGTTCCAATTGTATTAATCCGCCACTTCAGTCTCACCTTGTTTTCGAAGCTTGTTTCTGTAATGAAACAAAATAGCGGCAGTAGTGATTGTGGCTATGAAATCGGAGGTGGGGAGCGCAATCCAGACACCATCGAGTCCAAAAATCAGCGGAAGAATCAACAGAAACGGAATCAGAAAAATCACCTGACGCGACAGACTCAAAAAAATGGCAATCTTGGCTTTTCCAATGTATTGAAAAAAGCTTGAAACAGTCACCTGAAATCCAACTACAAAGAACACAATCATTGTTATCCGCATGCCGTGAACAGTAGTGTTGATCATGGTTTCATCGGTAGTGAACGCCCGGGCAATCTGTTCGGGGAAAATTATGCTTGCCAGAAATCCAAGGATGCTGATGGCCGTAGCCCAAAGAATGGTCAGTTTCAGAACATCGGTCACGCGGCCGTATTGCCCAGCACCGTAATTATATCCGACAATCGGCTGCATTCCCTGGGTGAGTCCCAGAATAATCATAACAACCAACATACCGATGCTGCCAATGATTCCATATGCACCGATGGCGAAATCTCCGCCATACTCGCTTAGTTTCAGATTGGTAATGATTGAAACAACACTGGCCGCTACATGAATGGCAAAGGGCGACATGCCAATGGCAAATATATCTGTAACAATTCTCTTTCTGAGTTTGAATCCCGAAAAACGGAAATGGATATAGGGCTTTCTGCTGTAGAAATGCGCCAGAACCCAGATCATGCCTATGGTTTGTGCAATGACCGTTGCCATGGCTGCACCCCTTATTCCCAGATCCAGAACGAAAATGAAAATCGGTGCAAGAATGATGTTGATGGCAATGGTGAGCAGAATGGAAATAATTGCTTTTGTAGGATAGCCCGAAGCCCGCATGACGTTGTTCAGTCCGTAGAAAATATGCGGGATGACATTGGCGGCCAAAATGATCTGCATGAATTCGCGGGCGTATGGCAGGGTTTGATCACTTGCTCCAAACAATCGCAGAATGTCATCGAGATAAATGAGCGCGAACACACTGAAAGTGATTCCGAGAATAATATTCAGTGTCAGCGCATTCCCCAGAATACGGATGGCATCGGCTCTCCGCTTTTGTCCCATGCGGATGGACACCAATGCGGCAGCTCCGGCTCCGACCAGCGTTCCGAATGCAACCGCAAGATTCATGATGGGCATTGTGAGCGTTAATCCCGAAATGGCCATGGGTCCAACTCCCTGACCGATAAATATGCGGTCGATGATATTATACAATGAACTGGCGGTAGTGGCAATAATGGCCGGCAGTGCGTAGTTCAGCAGCAGCTTTGGGATTTTGCCTTTTCCTAATTGTTCAACTTTCGGATCCATCCGGCCAGGATAATTTTTGTTAGCCGGCAAAGATAGGAATTCGTAGTCAGTTGTGTTGCGAAATTTTTCGGGAGGTTAGAAGTGAGTTTTGTTAGGCGCAAGGCCTGGAGAGAGGTGCAATGTTCTGCGGTATTGAAATATTTTCGGGGGGGGTATTCTTGCTTTAATGTCATTATATTATTAATGAATACTTATCTGTCAGTAAAAATTCATATTGCATCCTTGAAAAATTAAACAATACATACAAAAAATTAAAAATATTTGACAAAATTAAATTTATTGCATATTATTGCAGTTTCAATTATAAAACTATTATGAAAATCGAATTATTGAAGCGCCCTGAAACGGCCATTTGTAGAGAGAGAGCAGCAGACTCTCCGCAACCATTTGTTTAATTGCCATTGCAACATTATTTATCATGCTGTTGCTCACAAATACAGCAAACGCGCAGGTGCAGAACGATGTGAATCTGCTGCCCGACACGGGAAACGTGGGTATAGGCACCGCCAGTCCTACTGAGAAACTACAGGTGAAAGGCAATTCAAAACTCGACGGCAGCGTGTCGGTGACCGATTCGCTTTCGGTTGGATCGACTTTATCGGTAGGCAGCAGTCTGGTTGTTCAGGATTCGCTCACGGTTGGAACAAAAATGATAGTCAACGAAAACATGGTTATAGCTGATTCATTAAAAGTCGGTAATTCAATTTCAGCAACAGAGATTAAGGGAACAGAGATAATCAAAACAGAATTATTATCGACCAAAGAAATTGTTGGAAACAATGGAGTGATTGTTTTTGGAAAAGAAGGCGGAGACCCGGCTACAGGATGCGACACAACGCTTGTTGTTGATTATTGTTCCCGTAAAATATATGGAAAGTCGGCATCGTCATCCATGCCATATCCGGGTGTCAGTATAGGATTCAGCAGTTCGGCATACGGCAATAACTCATTCGCAGTTGGCACTAATGCAAGAGCGTGGATAGAAAACAGTATTGCCATTGGCAGCTACGTCAGGTCTGCCAGAAAGAATTCCATTACAATCGGATCAGGAATCGGAAGCAATAATTTTTTCACGAACCTGACAGAGAACTGTTTGATGGTTGGTTTCAATCAGTCAACTGAAATTCCGTCATTATTTGTAGGCCCATCAACTATCGTAAATTTACCAGGTAATGTTGGCATTGGGACCAAGACCCCATCCGATAAACTTGTGATTGGAGATGGATACGAGCAGATCAGTTTTGGCAGCGCCATGAATTCCGATGCAGGATGGGCTATTGGATACATTGGGATGAATGCTGCAAGAACCCGCACCGGATCATGGCAGGCATCAACATGGAATGTATCGCCTGATGGAAACAACGCCTTGGGAGGTTCGGTTATTATAACTGAAGCTGATGGGAAAATGGTTTTTATTCCTATCAAAGGGAGTAACCTAAATAGCAGTACAATTTCTGATGCCGAGCTTAACAAGCGGCGTATGATGGTTCTGTATCCCGGAGAATATAATGCTGTAAACGGAACAATGGGTGGCGGAGTGCTTTCAGTTAACGGCAACATAGTTTGCCGTGATCTTGAAGTAACACTCAGCAACTGGTGGGATGAGGTTTTTAATCCGGATTATTCGTTAATGACCATTTACGAACTTGACAAATATATTTCAGAAAACGGTCACTTGCCGGGCATTCCATCTGAATCCGAAGTAGTCGGACAAACCATGTCGGTTCAGGAAATGAATCTGATGCTGCTGAAAAAAGTTGAAGAACTTTCGCTTTATGTGATTGAATTGCAGAAACAGATTGATGATATAAAAAATCTGCAATAGTCATGAAAAGGATATTTTTGATTATATTTGTGCTGATGACAATGGCCGTTTCTGCCCAGCAGACCTTGCCCTGTACACAGATCGGGGTGAATAATCTTGGTGGGCAAAATCCGTACATAACCGGCAGTTGCCTTGAAGTGAGCAGCGATCTGCATGTGAATAACAAAAACGTGATCATGGAAGCTGACAACCGCATACATTTCGGGCCGGGCTCGCACATTTCGCCAGTGCAGCAGGGCAATCTGCATGCAAGCATACGCCCCAACGCGCTGCAGGTGGCGTGGATGGAACCGGGCACGATGGGGAGTGTTGGACAGTTTAAAAAGCTGGAGCTGGGGATAAAACTGAACAATGAAATTGAAGCATTGATAGATGAATTTATTGCCGCAGGAAAATCGGATGTTGTGCCACGAACCAATCCCAGTCTGAATCCATTTGACCCGGATGAGATTGATGTGTATGCGGAATTTTATTACCAGCAAAATCCCGTAAGTTGGGCAGGGCCTTACAGGCAGAATGGCTTTTTCTTTGAAGATTTTGTACGGAATCAGTCCGATCCGGATCCGGTGAACTGGACATGGGATAAAGTCGAAAGTGACTATCGTTTCAGAGTTCGGTTTACCCCAAAAAACACTGGAACATGGAAATGCAGAATTATAGCAAATGTTGCTGGGCATGGAGAATACTCAACTAGTTTTTTCACATTCATTGTAACGTCCTCCGACGGACATGACTTTGTTTGTGTTGGTCCAAACAAGAGATTCCTGAAAATCGGCAATGAACCTTTTTTCCCTGTAGGGATGAATCTGACAGTTCATGAGTGTTATTATAATAAACAAGGCACCGATGACTCCAGTGATGACACTGATCCATATGGCAATAATTGCATAGGTTTCCCAGACGCTTTAATAGAAGGGTATATAGGAGATGAAAATGGCGGGAAAACAATGCGCCCTTATGTATATAGTTTGTACTTGCAAGAACTTGATGCATTTGCAACAAATGGGGCGAATTATTTCAAGATGGACTTGGTGGCGCATGCAACAGATATTGAATTCGAAAAAATTTGCAACTATCACGACAGAATGAATA
>CAZJOL010000193.1:0-5477 GCA_964547605.1 uncultured Bacteroidaceae bacterium
GCATTCACAATGTCGCTGATTTCGGGAGTTCCACGGACAAGCTTATAATACTCCAGCGCTCCGGAAATACCCATCTCGCTTTTGCCCGTTGAAGTTCTGGGCTGATAGCGATTCTGTTCTTCATTTTTTTGGGCCAATACGCTGCTGCTGAAGAACACCAGCAACATACAGACACCTAAAACAGTAGTGATTCTTTTCATACTATGGTCGGTTTATTTAATTCAACTTTCTACTTGAAAATAGTGGCGCAAGATACGACTAATTTTTATTATAAGGTGATTTTTTTCACCCTGCAGAAAAAATTTTATGCCGTTCATTTGCATCGTCGAAAATACCTCTATCAATTAATGTTTTAGGCAAATTACAAGTATCCGGTTAAGGTAAATAAGTTATCGGAAATTATATGGACAGAACACAAAAAAACCTCCCTGAAATTCAGGAAGGTTTTATAGAGTGATATTTTTACCTTAGTGTGATGGCTCTCCAGTATATTTCAGCTCTTCACCATTATCGTTGACAATGGTTCTAAGCCATTCTTCGCCATAACCAGGCTGAACAACTTTGGGATTCTGCTGCCCCGGAACATATGTTTTTACATTGCCGTCCATGTATTTCATAAACAGATACTGATAGAACTTTTTCCAGTAATTAACGAGGTCATCGGCGTTTTTAACGGAAAAATCAGTGACATACATGATGGCTGCCGTTTTATCGGACGACAACAGGTCGAGCGCCTTTTTGTCAATGTCCTGAACACGTTTGATATACAGATTTTCCAGAGAGTCCTGCCGTACCTGAATTTCAGGGTGAATGGCGTTGTAGCGTGTATAGGCGAAATTCGAAACCTGGTTGAATACCCAGAAAGCTGCATCGTCGCTCCATTCCATCATGGCACCATTGCCTCTGGCAAATGTTGCAGGAATATTGCGGCTGCTTGTGTAAATGGGTGTGTAAACCGTGCTGGCAGCATCATCGACTGAGAACCAGATAATTCCACCAACTTCGTCGGCCATATTGCGGCTTTGGGTAACGAAGCTGAATCCTGTCTGCTGCGTGGCTGTAACCCGCTCGTGGACATATGTTTTTCCGTCAACTTCCCATACCATCGGACGCCAGCGGTAAGGACATTCGTAAGGGCCGGCGCCGATATCAGTGCTCATGTCCAGTGGAGTGCCTTCCATATGGCTGCGCATGTAGGTCATTAGATCCTTTTGCGAAATCTTTTTATTCGGGAGAATAAACAAAGGCATTCTGTTTTTCAGATCATGCCCCATGATGTATCCGAGATATTTTTCCATGTCGCTGTTTACTTCGCGGAAAAAGCTCCAGACACGGTTTTCGCAGAAACGGGCTCCATCAAATGTAATAGGAGCATAGGTGTCGGAAAAGCTGAAATCTGCATCTTTGCCTTCAAATTTCAGATTCTTCCTTGCAAATTCAATGACATCGTGAGAATAAACACATTCAATTCCCGGAAGATTGATTTTTGCAAACTGCTCATCGGTGATAGAAGTTTTTCCATTGGCGAGCGGAAAAGTCTGAATGCGGGCCTGGTTGGCGTGTCCGGAAACATATCCGTCGGGAATGCGGCGTGCAACCCAAACTGCGCCTTTTTCAAAATCACCTCTTCCAATGATTTCCATGATCCATGCTTCGTTTTTGTCAGCAATCGAAAAAGACTCGCCGGACGAAGCATATCCATATTCGGCCATAAGGTTGCCTATCACCATAATGGCTTCGCGCGCGGTTTTTGAACGCTGCAAAGCAATATAAATAAGACTGCCGTAGTCCATGATGGCACCCTTCTGTGTTTCGAGCTGTGGCAAACCACCATAGGTTGTTTCACCAATGGCCACCTGAAATTCATTCATGTTTCCAACCACATTATATGTCCGGCGGGCCTGTTTGATCTGCCCCATGAACTTGCCCGTATCCCATTCGTAAATGTCCATCATGGCACCTTCGGGGTAAACTGCGGGAGCCCAGTGATACAATTCGCCAAACAAAACATGACTGTCGGCGGCATAGGTGATCATAACCGATCCGTCTGCCGAAGCACCCTTGGTGACAATATAATTTGTGCAGGCCGTTGCTGGCGAATTCAGCAGGAATGCTGCAACAACCAATAATACTGAGAAAAACTTTCTTTTCATACCTATAAATTGTTTCGGCAAACCTACATGAATTTTCTGAAATACACAAGCACCTATGATTTTTATCTATTATTATAATTGAATCAATAATCATTTTCAGTCAGAAATATGTAATTTTGAAACAAAAAGATTGGCCCGAAATCTTAAAAATGATATTGCCGGATTGTTGCTGCAGCAAGGTTTTTCAGCTGTCGGTTTTTCACCGGCCGGCCCGGTCAGTCAATCCTGCCAGGAAAAATTCCGGCAGTGGCTCGGATCGGGAAATCATAACGGGCTTCAGTGGCTTGAAAGAAACATTGACAATAGAAATAATCCTACCCTGCTCTATCCGGGAACGCACACTATAATCTCAATGTTGCATCCCTGGCCGGAAACAGAATTCAACTCCGGGCCACTCAAAATTGCAGCTTATGCACATGGATCAGATTATCATGATTATTTCAAAAAACAGGCAGAACCGGCCATTGAGCTGATTGCTGCTGCGGACCCGAATTTCCAGCCAAGATTCATCACTGACAGCGCAGCTGTTTTTGATCGTTATTGGGCATGGAAAGCTGGCCTGGGTTTCATCGGTAAAAATGGCTTTCTGATCAACCCCACAACGGGAAGCCGGGTGCTGATTGCGCATATATTCACTTCTGTGGAATTGGAATCAGAATCAGAAACCATTGGAGACAACTGCGGAAATTGCACGAAATGCATTGAAAGTTGCCCGACCAGTGCTTTTAATGGCGATGGAACCATCGATGCACGCAAATGCATTGCATGTTACAACATTGAATCAAAGGAAAATATTCCCGCGCATATCTCAGAAAAAAATCCGGGCTGGATCTTCGGTTGCGACATCTGTCAGCAGGTTTGTCCATACAATCAGACTTCATTTACTTCAGTTTTTTCTGACAAAATGAAAGGGACATGGATGGCCCCGGCAACACAAAAAGAATGGATGGAAATGAATGAAACCGAATTCGTCGAAAAATATTCACACACACCTTTAAAAAGGGCCGGGCTTGAAAAAATCAGACAGAATATCAGACAGCTTCACCTCGACTAAGTCACATACAAAGCCCATATCAAAAATTAATTCTGAAACATGAAACATCGCCTTATATTTCTGCATCCATCGCTGATTTTTTCTTTTCTGTTCATTTCACTGACGGGTTGTGCACAAATGCCGCGGACAGAGTCTGCAAGCCGTGAGGAAACGCAAGCTCCACTTTTTGTTGTGACCGGATTTGCTTCGGAAACAAAAAATATTTCATCAGATTCATTGCTGATGAAATGGAAATTGAATGAATTATATGTGCTGAACACGTGCTACAACGATGCCCGCACATTCTTTCGCTGCGACGGCGGAAAAACTGTTCAGCAGTTGGATTCATTTATTCTGATTTCTCATGATCAGTTGCTTGTTTGCGGAATCGAAGATCTGACGCCGCGATTGCCGGCGCTTTCAATCGACAGCATCAACTACTTTGAAGATCATATTAGTTATCCGTTCACCGTTTCTTCAACACAAATGCCGGTCGATACGATACAGCTTACGTGGCTCAGCATAACCGGTGTTACCGCCATATCGCGCGGAAGCGGCATAGTGGCCGATCAGAAAGGATCTGATTTTCTGATTGACGGAATCAGGAATCTGTTTACGCACACCGATCTTCTGCACATCAGCAATGAAGTGAGCTTTACCGCAACATGCGCCTATGTGCCCAAAACGATGCAGTTCTGCTCCAAATGCAGGGATTTTGAGTTGTTCAATAAACTTGGGGTTGATATTGTTGAGCTGACCGGTAATCACAACCGCGATTTTGGCAATCAGCCCTTTATTGACACCTACAACTGGTACATTGAAAATGGTTATAAAATGTTTGGAGGTGGCCGTACACCGGCCGAAGCAGCAAAACCGCTGGTGCTTGAAATATGCAATGGATACCAGCTGGCCTTTATCGGGTTCAATGAATTCTGTCCATGCAACGAATGCGCCGATGAGCCCGGAGAGCCCGGTGCGAACCGATGGTATAAAGCCAGAGCCACTTCAACCATTGATTCGCTGCGTCGTGCAGGTGTTGATTACATCATCGCTTCGGTGCAGTTTGGCGAAGTGGACAGTTACCAGCCGACTGAAACACAAAAGAACATTACCCGGTATCTCATCGATGCAGGAGCCGATCTGGTGTACGGTGCGCAGGCACACCAGATTCAGCAGTTCGAGTTCTATAAGGGAAAACCCATCATGAACGGACTTGGCAATTTTCTGTTCGACCAGATACATCGGATTGGTGTCCGGCAAAGCTGTTTCGTACATCTGATTTTTTACAAAGGAAAACTCATTCAGCTCAGACCTGTATTTACCATGATGGGAACCGACCGTCAGCTGAAGCCGGCAACTCCCGACGAAGAAAAGCTTATACGACAGGAAGTCCTGAAAAAAGAATTACTTTACTGATTTGTCGGACCTGATTTCTGAATGATACACACATTCAAAGTGATGACAACAGCTCCGAAATCACAGGTTGCTGGAAACAAATAAAATCAGGAAAATAATGAGCATCACACAAAGTACCAAAATCACGACATCCCACAGTACTGGAACCAGATAGCCCAGCAATGCCAGAATGGCAGCGATTACAAGCACCCATATCAACAATGTAACCGGATCGAGGCTCTGATGATCATTGGCAGGCTGCGCCTTTGCCTGAGCCCTGAATGTCTTGTTGAAATCACGGAGCACGTCAATGTTTTTAACCGGATTCACTTTGCGCTTTGCAACTGTGTTTGCGGCCGGTTTCCGGTCCGGTTCGTCCGACGCAATGACCGGATTTGATTCGGAAATTATTTCAATGACAGCTGTATCATTTGAATTCATAGCCTGATACGCGTTGTTATGTGTGGAAACAGAAGCTGTTCCATTGACAGGTACCTTATTCAGATGGGAATGTTTTGCACGGCTTTGCAGATCGAAGACAGAGCAACCGCTTAAAACAAGGATTGATGCGAGCAGTATGAGTGTTGTTTTTTTCACAGTCTGAGATTAGATTTGCAAAAATAGAATAAATCGATCAATTAATCAGGTTTATTCGCTCATTGAATTACCTTAAAAGGTGCTCATGAGCTTCGTTTCACAAAGTCACTCAATAGAAACACGAAGTACCACAAAGTAGATTTTACAAGGCAAAAGCCGGTATCAATTACAGCAAAGTGAATTTGAATGCGCGCTTTCAGAATTCGGTATGCTGTAATTGATGAACACAACTACGTTGTGTATTTTCAAACGGCTTTTGCTTACATTTTTACTTTGTGCGACGTTGTGCAGAACTTCGT
>CAZJOL010000194.1:0-5472 GCA_964547605.1 uncultured Bacteroidaceae bacterium
AGACCCAGGCGGCGCTGCTGGAGGCCATGCAGGAGCGGCAGGTCACCATCGGCGAAAACACTTACAAACTCGAAGAGCCGTTTCTTGTCATGGCGACACAAAATCCCATTGAGCAGGAAGGTACCTATCCGCTTCCTGAAGCACAGGTTGACCGTTTCATGATGAAAGTACTGGTGACCTATCCGGAAAAAGAAGAAGAAAAACTGATTATCCGACAGAACCTTGCTCCACAATATCCGGTGCCCAACAAAGTGGCTTCTGTTGAACAGATTCTGCACGCACGCAAACTGGTGCACGATATTTATCTGGACGAAAAAATCGAAAACTATATCACCGACATCGTGTTTGCAAGCCGCTTCCCTGCCCGTTATGGTCTGGTGAAATACAAAGACATGATCAATTACGGCGCGTCGCCACGTGCCGGCATCAATATGGCACTGGCTTCAAAAGCGTATGCATTGCTGAATCACCGCGGCTATGTGTTGCCCGAAGACATCCGCGCCGTTGCAGCCGATGTCATGCGTCACCGCATAGGACTCAGCTACGAAGCCGAAGCCGAGAACATTACTACCGATCAGATTATCATTGACATTCTTAACGCAGTTCAGGTGCCGTGATGGAAAACGACAATTTTCAGCTTTCGAAAAAAGTCAGGCGCATTGAAATCAAAACGCGGCGGCTTACCGACGAAGTGCTGGCGGGCTCGTACCACAGCGCCTTCAAGGGACGCGGCATGACATTCAGCGAAGTGCGTGAATACGGCTACGGAGACGACATGCGCAGCATCGACTGGAATGTGACCGCCCGCTTCAATCATCCCTTTATAAAAGTATTTGAAGAGGAACGCGAACTCACGGTCATTCTGCTCATCGATGTCAGTGGCTCGAACAATATTGGTTCAACCGCCGTTTCAAAAAGTGAACGCATTGCAGAACTGGCAGGAACGCTGGCCTTTTCGGCGCTTCGCAACAACGATAAAGTCGGGGTGATTTTTTTCACCGATAGAATTGAGAAATTTATCCCGCCGAAAAAAGGACAGCAACACATTTTGCGCATCATCCGCGAACTGATCACTTTCAAACCCGAAGGCCAGGGCACCAATATTACGGCTGCGCTCGAATACTTCAACCGCGTTGTGAATCGCCGCGGCATCGTGTTCCTGATTTCCGATTTCATCGACAACGGCTTTGAGCGCGCCTTTGCCATCACTGCCCGCAAGCACGATCTGGTTGCACTTCGCGTGATTGATAATCTTGAAACAGCGGTGCCGGGCTCCGGACTCATGTTGATGCGTGATGCCGAAACCGGCCACACACGCGTGATTGACCCCAACGGCGCCACAGCCCGAACTTATATCGCCTGGTGGAATCAGCAACAGCAGTATCTCACGCAAACCACTGCCAAATTCAATATCGATGTGGTTGATTTCATGACGCACGAAGACTTTGTAAAACCACTGGCCAAACTTTTCAAAAAGAGGGGAAAAAGGATATGAGAAAACCTGTTGCTCTTCTGCTTTTCATTTCTATTGCGTTTGGTTTACACGCGCAAAACGACATTAAAGTATCGCTCAGCCGTGATTCCATCAGCATTGGCGAATTGTCTGATTTTCAATGGCAGCTGTCTTTGCCCGCCGGAACAAAAATTCTGCAAATGCCACTTGTGCCAGATTCAATGCCTTCAGGAATCGAAGTCGTGAAGAAAAAAGATGTTATCACAGAGAAAAAAGGCAAACACTATATTTACAAACAACAATTATCGGTTTCCGCCTATGACAGCGGATACTTCGCTATTCCCGCGCTATCAGCGCTTTTCCTGCAGAACAATGACACGGTGGAAATTTTCAGCGACTCGCTGATGCTCTATTGTACAACGGTTCCGGTTGACACAACCAAAGCGGTAAAAGACATCAAGGATATTTACGAAGTCGAAGGAAAGACATCATGGAACTGGCTCTGGTACGTGCTTGCAGGAATACTGATTGCTGCTGCAGGAGTGTATCTGTATTTCCGTCTGCGTAAAAAGAAACCGGTGATTCCCGTTGAGGAAATTGTTTGGATCAACCCCTCTGAAGCCGCTCTGACAGCGCTTCGCAAAATGCAGGAATCGCGCTCGTGGTTCAACGTTTCGCCAAAGGATTTTTATACCGAGCTCGTTGAAATCCTTCGGAAATATCTGATCTATTCACGTGGCATTCATGCCGAAGAAATGTTGTCGTCCGAATTGATCGATGCCGTAACAAAAGCAGAATTGCCGGCTGAAAGCGTCCATACTCTTAGAGGAATTCTGAATGTGGCTGACATGGCCAAGTTTGCACGCTTCCGCCCGGAGCCGGGACAATACGAAAAATCGGTAAGCGATGCCATCGCATTTGTAATTGACACAAAACCAGTTGAAACAAACACCGACAGCAATGGAATGGATTAAAGATCTTTCTTTTGAGCATCCGTGGGCATTTCTGCTGATGGCGTTTATACCATTGATGATCTGGTGGTATATCAGAAATTTCAGACAGTCGCGTCACGCTATGTATGCATCATCGCTGAAAGCCATTGAAAAAGTACCGAAGACTTTCCGCGAAAGAATGTTTCATCTGCTGCCTGTTTTCAGATTCACCGCAATTGCATTCATTGTCGCTGCCATTGCCGGACCGCAATCATACAGCTTTCATGACGACTATAACATCGAAGGTATTGACATCATGCTGGTGAACGATGTTTCAGGCAGTATGCTGGCTGAAGACCTGAAGCCCAACCGTCTTGATGCTGCAAAAAAAGTAGCGCAGGACTTCATTGCAGGTCGTCCAGACGACAGAATCGGATTGGTTGCATTCAGCGGTGCAGCATTTACACAATGCCCGCTTACAGCTGATCATGCGGTTTTGCGACAGTTGCTCCTTCAGATTCAAAACGGCATTGTGCGCGATGGTACCGCCATTGGCGATGCAGTTGGGATTGCGGTTGACCGCCTTCGCTACAGTACAGCCGTCAGCAAAGTTATCATTCTTCTCACCGACGGAATCAACAACAGTGGTTTTGTCGATCCGCTCAACGCCGCATCCATGGCCAAACTATATGGCATCCGTCTGTACACGGTCGGTGTCGGCACCACCGGGCAGGCGCCTTATCCGGTCAAGACCATCATGGGAACTTCCTATGAATATGTTGATGTACGGCTGGATGAGCCCATGCTGCAGGAAATGGCAACGATGACCGGAGGAAAATATTTCCGGGCTGTTGACAACAAATCGCTCAAATCCATTTATTCCGAAATTGATGAGATGGAAAAGACGCGAATAAAAGTTGCACGCATGTCGGAAAAACACGATTTGTTTTTCTACCCGGTTCTTGCAGCGCTCCTTTTACTTGTGCTTGAATTATTGCTTCGATACACGGTTTTACGAATTATACCATAACCATTATGTACAGATTTGAACATCCGCAATATCTCTGGTGGCTTGCAGCTTTGCTGTTTGCCGCAGGTTTGTTTCTGCTGTACTATTTCGCAAGAAAGAAACAGCTCTCACGAATGTTTTCCGAAAACAATCTGCGGCTTAGTATTCCCGATTTTTCGAAAAACAAGCCATTGACCAAATTCATACTTGTGGCTTCAGCTGCGGCTTTTATGATTGTTGCCCTCGCCAATCCGCTGGCCGGGAAAAAAGTGGACAAACAGGTGCAGTCGAAGGGAAGCGACATTCAGTTTGTGGTTGACATCAGCAACTCGATGCGATGCGAAGATATCAAGCCAAACCGCCTGAGTAAAGTGAAACAAATCATGCTGGGAATGATTGAACGCATGGGCTCGGACCGCGCAGGGCTCATTGTTTTTGCAGGCGATGCATTTATACAATTACCGATGACCATCGATCAGACTGCAGTTTCGATGTTTGTCCGGAACCTTGATCCGGAGCTCATCAGCCGGCAGGGAACGCATATCGAAAAAGCTTTAACAACCGCATTGATCAGCATCGACAGCAGCAAGGCAAAATACCCGGCCATCGTGCTTATCAGCGATGGTGAAAATCTGGAAGGCAACCCTGAACCGGTAATCGGCGAATTGCAGAAAAGAAAAATTCCGGTACATACCATTGCCATTGGCACTGAAAAAGGAGGTCCCATCCCGGTTTACAACAACTCTGTCAGAACCGGATATAAAAAAGATGAAGGTGGAAACACCGTGATTACCAAGCCGGATGAGGCATTGCTGAAAGGTCTGGCAGCACAGACCGGTGGATTGTTCATCGGCACCAAAGACCTTGGAAATGCAGCCGAAAGCATTATGGACGAACTGAAAAAAACAGAAAAAGCCGAAAACAGATCGATGATTTTTTCTGATTACAAATCATTATATCTTTGGCTGCTCATTCCTGCATTTCTTCTGTTGCTGGTTGATTTTGTGCTGATGGAACGGCGCATGAAATGGCAGGATCTGCTCAAGAATTTCATTGAAAGGAGGAACGTGTGATGAAATTAATTTTTGTTTTCACAATTGCAATTTTAGCTTCAGTGGCTGTGTTCGGACAGAATTCGCTGCACAATGTTGTTGAAGGAAACAAAGCTTACCGAAATCAGGATTTTGATAAAGCATCCAGTCTGTATCGCAAAAGTCTTGAGCAAAAAACAGAGTTTGATTTTCAGGCCCGCTATAATCTTGCAAACAGTCTGTACCGAAGCGGAGACTTTGAGGGAGCGAGAGAAACCTATGCTGGACTGTTGAACGACAGTCTTGATAACCGCACCCAGAGCCGGCTTTATCACAACATCGGAAACACATACATGCAGGAAAAGAATTATGAGCAAAGTGTGATCGCCTATAAAAATGCACTCCGGCTCAATCCTTCCGATGAGGATGCGCGTTACAATCTGTCATACGCATTACAGATGCTTAAAAAACAACAACAGCAAAACCAGCAGAATCAACAAAATCAGCAAAACCAACAGGATAAGCAGAATCAGGATAAGAACAATGACGAGAATAAAGACCAGAACAAGAATAAGAACCAAGATAAGAACCAGAATAAAGACCAAAACAAAGACAAGCAACAAGATCAGCAGAAAAATCAGGAACAGAAAAAGAATGAAATCAGTTCAGGACAAGCCGATCAGATGCTGAAAGCGTTGCAGAACAAAGAAAAACAAACACAACGGGAAATTCATGCTCAGCCCGTGAAAGAAGGACAGGGAGCGGCAAACGGATACAAAGACTGGTAGAATATGAAAACATTTTTCACCCTGGCTTGTTTAATATTCGGTCTGACAATTTCGGCTCAGATAAAATTCACTGCATCCAGCAATTATTCAACGGTGCCAGTCAATTCAAAAATAAAAGTCACTTATACGCTTTCGGGTGGCAATGCCGAAACATTCACCAAACCTTCGTTTGATGGATTTCAGGTGCTTGGTCAGTCATCATATTCCGGTAGTGGGGGCATGCAGATCATAGTGAACGGACAACTTGTACAAAGCAGTC